>CAMCQL010000030.1 GCA_945877005.1 Chryseobacterium gleum | reverse complement strand
GCTAAGAATGGATCTTTTTGTTGATGAATAAAATACCTGTAAGTTCTAGTGGTGGCTGAAAAACGGGCATGCATCATTTCTGAAACTTCTTTTATTGAGGTGAAAGAAATAGAGTATGGAGTTACCCGATTGAGTTTATAAAGTAATATTTCTGGAATGTAAAGATTGGGAAGTTCTACATGTAAAATATATTTGTTCGCATGAACACCAGTGTCAGTTCTTCCACATCCCACTACTGAAATTTCCTTGTTGAATAATTTTGAAAATGCCAATTCAATGATTTCTTGCACACTTTTCTGTTGAGGTTGCTTTTGCCAACCGAAAAAATCTGCGCCATTGTACTTTAATTCAATAAAATAACGTTGCATAATTCTATTTATTCTATGATGTTTACCTCTCTTTCTAAAACAATGTTGAAGTTAGAAAAGACATCTTGAATTATTTTTTCTGACAAATTAAATATTTCTTTTCCAGTTGCTTCGCCATAATTTACCAAGACCAAAGCTTGTAAATGATGCACCCCACAATTCCCAATGTTTTTACCTTTCCAGCCAAGTATTTCAATTAACCAACCAGCAGGAATTTTAACAGATATTTCATTGATAGGATAAGAAGGAACAGAGGGGTGTTTTTCTTTAATCGCTAAAAAACTTTCGATTGTAACAACTGGGTTTTTAAAAAAACTACCGGCATTACCTAACTCTTTTGGATCGGGGAGTTTACTTTGTCTAATCGCAATAACTGCATTGCTAATGTCTTGAATACTTGGTTTTTCTATTTTTTGTCCTTCTAAAATTGTGCTAATTGCACCGTAATTTGATGCTATTTTTGGTGTCATCGAAAGTGTAAAGTAGACATAGGTAATGATGTATCTATTTTTATAAACGGATTTAAAAACACTATCACGATAGCCAAAATTACACTCCTCATTAGTAAATGTAATTGTTTGTCTATTAATTGTATCATACACTTCTACTTCAGATATTACGTCTTTCACTTCAACACCATATGCACCAATGTTTTGAATAGGTGCTGCACCAACAGTACCGGGAATTAAGGATAGGTTTTCAATACCACAATAATTATTTGAGACACAATGTAGAACAAATTCATGCCAGGATTCACCAGCACCAACTTTCAATGTGATTGATACTTCTGATTTAGTTACTACCTCTATTCCTTTAATTTTATTTTGAAAAATTGTTCCGTTAAAATTTTGTTTGAATAAAAGATTACTTCCCCCACCTAGAATAAGTTTATTTGGGTAATTAATAAATTCAATTTCAGTCAATTGATTAACTGATTCAAATTCAATCAATTCTTTTGCTTTTACATCTATACCAAATGTTGTAATTGGCTTTAATGAAACATTGTGTTGTGTTTTGATCGGCATGATTTGTTAATCTATAGTGTATTCAAATGGGAGTTTCATTAGTATTCCCGAAGATTGTTTTAGTTTTTCTATTTTGTGAAGCGTGTTTAATAAGTTAGAAGGGATTTTTATTGACGATGAAACAGAGGTGTTATTTTCTTTTAAATCTTGTAATCCTTCAATAATCTCTTCGAATGGTTCTTTTGTTTTTTTAGGCCAATATTTTAATTGAGGATTTTTTAATTTTGAATGTTTTGTAGCATAAGCAATTGCATCTGCTATTCCTCCTATTTCATCTACCAACCCAATTCTTTTTGCATCAGCACCTGTCCAAACTCTTCCTCGTGCAATCGCGTGAACAAATTTGGGAGTTAATTTTCTTCCTGTAGCAACTTTTTGAATAAATTGCCCGTAGATTTCATCAATTTCTGTTTGCACTAATTGTATTTCTTCTAGAGATAATTTTTTATTTAATGATAAATTACTGTGTGCATTTGTTTTTACTTCATCAAACGTTATCCCTAATTTGTCAGATAAAAATTCACCTGTGTATGGTATTAATCCAAATACACCTATAGAACCTGTAATTGTAGTGGTTTCAGCAAAAATTTTATCCCCAGCACATGCCATATAATATCCTCCAGATGCAGCAACATTTCCCATGGAGACGATTACTTTTTTGCTTTTGTTGGTAAGATTAATTTCTCTCCAGAGTACTTCACTTGCAAGTGCGCTACCGCCAGGACTATTAATTCTTAAGACAACTGTAGCAATAGATTTATCTTCTCTTGCAGCGCGAATATATTCTGCAACTTTTTCTGCATTTAATTCATCCCCATTCGAAGAGATTTCACCTTCTGTAAGAATCACAGCGATTGACTTCTTTGAAGAACTATTTAATTGTTGGTTTAAATAAAATTTTTCTTTTGCATATTTTTCAAAAGAGTGAAATGGAAGTTTGTTGTCCTTGTGATTTATTTTTTTCTTTAAGAGGGCAATGATTTCATCTTTAAATTTTAAATCTTTAATTAAATGGTGTTTTTTTGCTAAAGTTAGATTTCTAACGGTGGCCTTTTCGGCGAAGTTATTCAATGTAGCAATCGGTATATTTCTATCTTTTGAAATGTCAGAAAGAATTAGTTTCCAAACGTTTGTCAATAAAACATTCGTTTGTAATCGGCTTGAATCACTCATTTTTGTGTATAAAAATGGTTCGACTGCGCTTTTGAAATCATTTTCTTTCCCTCTAATCACTTGCATTTCAATACCAAGTTTGTCCAATGTGTTTTTATAAAAGGTTGGCTCTGTACTCAAACCTAAAAATTCAAAATTACTTGTTGGAAATCCGTAGTTTTCATCAATGCAAGAGGTAAGATAATATTGCTTTAGCGGAATGTATTCTCCTGAATGATATGCAACTATGAATTTACCTGACTTTTTGAATTTATTGAAAGCATTTCTAAGTTCCTGTATGTTTGCAATTCCAGAGTTGAAAGCGTTTAATTCTACATAAATTCCTTTTACTGAAGGATCTTTTGCCGCTTGTTCAAATCCATATAGCAGATCACTCAATCCAAAACTTGAGTTTACTTCAAAATTTGAAGGGTTAAGTTCAGAGGAGCTATTTTCTTTGATTTCGCCTTCTAATGTTAGATGAAGAATTGTAGGTGAATTGATGCCTTCATCGTCTGAACTTTTAGCAAGTGCTACAATACCACCAATTACTCCAAAAAACACAAGTAACCAAAGGATAAACCCTACCATAATTGCAATGAATGCAGGCCAAAAAAGCTTCCAAAATGAAATTTTCATAGTTGTTATAGTTAATAAATGAATACAAATGTAGCTATAGTATTAGATATTTGTAACCCTTTTTTTAATATACCGTATCTATAGGTCAAGGAAGTTTGAAATTCAATGCAATGAACTGGACAAATGTATTTATTGGCTTAGGAAGTAATTTGGGGGATAAAAAACCCACTTTAATTTCTGCTATAGATAAAATTGGAACCAATAAAGAAATTGAAGTCGCTCAAATATCTGACTATTATTATTCTGAACCATGGGGTTTTGAATCAACTGAGTATTTTTTAAATTGTGTCGTTGAATTACGAACAGTTTTATCTCCATTGGAATTGTTAACCACATTTAAAGCGATAGAGTATGAATTAGGAAGAACAAGAGTATTATCTAACGAATATCATAATCGAACAATTGATATTGATATTTTATATTTTAACGATCAAATTTTCGATCACAATGATTTAAAGATTCCACATCCAAGAATTAGTGAGCGGTTATTTGTCTTAAAACCATTGGCTAAAATTGCGCCTCAGTTCATTGATCCAATTTCTTTAGAGTCAATGGAAGACCTATTAAAAAAATGTAAAGATGTGTCTAATATTTGCAGTGAAGCAACGTACTTAAATGAATTAAAATTGATTCAAAAAAGTTCTAAGATAAAATAATTGCGTATTATTGTAACTATTGGAGTTAAGTTTAATTAAGATATGAACTATAATTATGAAAACATTACCATTAAAAAATATTTCTATTTTCGCGCTCACAGGATTCTCTTTGTTGAGTTGTGATTTAGTAAAAGATGTTACCTACACTGTAACACCATCGCCGCTAGAAATGCATGGCGATAGCGTTAGAGTTAAAATTGAAGGTACTTTCCCTGCGAAAGGGTTGAACAAAAAAGCGACTGTCGAATTTACACCTATGATTGGGTACGATGCCTTAAATACTGTTACTATAATTGGTGAAAAAGGAACGGGCAACGGAACAACCATAGCTTATAAACCAGGCGGAGTATTCACTTATGAAGATGTGATTGCATATAAGCCTGATTATGAAGCTACTCAATTGACAGTTTCAGGTAGAGTATTAATTGCAGGGAAAGAAAAGTTACAAATTCCATCCAAAAATTTAGCGGAAGGAACTATTGTAACACCTCTTTTAGTGAATAAAGACTTTAAAGTGGCCTTGATTAAAAAGGAAAATCATTCCAAGACAAAAGAAGCTGTTTTCACTTCTCAAGTTAAATTTTTAAAAGGGAAATCTGATTTCAGAGCATCTGAGTTGGAACAAGATTATTTGAAAAATTTTCAAACTTGGTTGTCAGAAAACAAAGATAATCCTAAAGTGGTTATTAAGTCAATTGATGTCATTGGGTACGCATCTCCTGAAGGGGAGGAAAATAAAAACAATACTTTATCAACAGACAGAGCTACCACTGGTAAAAGTACTGCGATTGAATTGTCTAAGAAAATCGGAAATACGGCTGCACAAGCTGAAATTTATACGATGTTAGGTCGTGGAGAAGATTACGAAGGTTTTAAAATTGAATTAGAAAAATCTACGATGAACCAAGATGAAAAGCAATTGGTTATAAGAGTTTTGGAGATGTATAAAGATCCTATTCAACGCGAAACTGAAATGAGAAATATGGCTAAAACATTTACGTATTTAGACGATAATATTTTCCCTAAGTTAAGACGTGCAGAAATCAGAGTAAAATACGAAACTACTGGATTAACAGATGAGGAATACAAAATTGCAGCATTGAATACTCCAGATGTTCTTGATGCGGAGCAATTAATGTACAGTGCGTCTTTGTTAACTGATCCTATTCAGATTGATAAAGTGTATGCATTTTCTCAGCTGAAATTTCCTGAAGATTACAGAGCGTTCAATAATGAGGGAGTGATTTTATTCAATCAAGGAAAATTTACAGAAGCTAAAGCTAAATTTGAAAAGGCTGCTGAATTGAATAAGGAAGATGGTATTGTGAAGAACAATTTAGCTGCGATTGCTGGAGTAAATGGTGATATGAAAAAAGCAAAATCTACTTTATCTGGAGCTTCTGGAGCAGGAATGGAAGGGAACTATAATAAAGGTATCATCAAGATTGTTGAAGGTAATTATGCTGATGCAATCTCAAATTTTTCAGACAATCAAACATTTAATAAGTCTTTGGCGCAAGTATTGAACAAAGAGTATGATGGAGCGATGAAAACATTGGAAGCTTCTGCCGACAATAATACTGCGCAAGGAAATTACTTGAAGGCAATTATAAGTGCTCGTAAAGAAAAAGCAGATGATTGTATCAATTTCTTAAAAAATGCGGTAGACAAAGATGCTGCTTATAAAAAGAAGATTGCAAAAGATAAAGAATTTATAAAAGTTGCTTTGAATGAAAACTTCAAATCAGTATACAAGTAATAAATTAGATTTCTAAAATATTCAAAAGGTGTCGCGTTTTGTGACACCTTTTTTTGTGATGGATAAAATCATTGTGTAGATTCCCTATCTGAAATGTTTCTATCGTTTAGTTTTCAGATTCTTCAGAGAAAAATTTAGGGTCAAAGTTGACTAAATAGATTTTTTCTTTGGATCTAGTAAAAGCGGTATATAACCATTTGTAAAAGGAAACATCTAACATTTCAGGTACAAGAAAATCGTGATCTATATAAACAATTGGCCACTCGCCTCCTTGAGCTTTATGGCAAGTGATTGCATATGCGTATTTAATTTGTAGCGCATTAAAATATTCGTTCTTTACAATCATTTCATATCTTTTCTGTTTGTTTTTTTCATCTAGGTAATCTTCTTCTACAGCGAAAAAAAAATTTTTCATGGCTTCTCTTTGTAAAGATGGAGATTCCAAATTCAGTGTGTCGATCAGAAGTAAGACTTCTATTTCGCCTTCTTCTGAATAGTCAATTAACTTAACTTCAGCTCGTGCAAATCGATGGTTATATCTAGTTTCATATTTTATTATTCTATTGACTTGGATAGTTTCACCATTGGCAATAAATCCTGCTTTTGATGTTTCCGGCAACCAGAAATAATTGTTACGAACCACCATTAATCGTTCATTTGTTACCAATTCATCTTCTATGTATAAAATTCGACTTCTGATATTTTGATTGTATAAATTGACTCTTTTATTTGATTTAGAGATCATTATTACATTATCGATTCCGTACTTCGCATAGTTTTCCTCTAATGAGTCTAGTAATTCTGATCCGTTTACACGTTTAATATCATTGAATTCACTTATTTTTAGTGGCGCATGAGTATTTAATTTGTCAAATGTGCGGATGTGTGTGGCATTTAACAAAATTCCCGAATGCAAAGTTTGTCGAAGTATCATCTTAAGTTTTGTTTGAGAGATACTTAAGTATGGATAATGAAATTTTAATAATTCACTATTGAGTGCAGGTGAAATATCACTTCCAATGGGGGGTAGCTGTCCAGTGTCGCCTATCAGAAATAGTGAGCAATTGTTTCCACTGTAGACATAGGTAATGATATCATCTAATAAAGAACGGTTTGAAAATTGATTTTCTGTTGCAATGATATCGTCACCAATCATTGAAGACTCATCGATAATGAAGATTGTTGAGCGATGAAGGTTAGGAGTTAGAGTCAAAATTATTTTCCCTCCAGGTTGCATTTTTTTGTAGTAAATTTTTTTGTGGATGGTCAAAACTTGTTTTCCGGCTTTTGATGATAGTACTTTTGCAGCCCTTCCTGTTGGTGCCAAAAGGCTATTTTTTAGATTGAATTCATCCAATGCTTTGATATATGCTCCAATCAAGGACGTTTTTCCAGTTCCAGCATATCCATTTAGAATAAAAAGTTTTTTCGGGTTTGAATCAAATGTGAATTCTACTAATCGATGAATTGCATTTAATTGATCTTCAGAAGGACTATGCGGAAAACATGCGGAAAACACTTTTAAGAACGAGAGCGAATTATTGGTGATGGTAGTACCCATAGAAAGCAAATTTAATTAGAAATTGAACAGGTTCACAATTGAATCTCTATTATACTTGATTTATCCACAGGTTTTGATTTTCAACGCTTAAAAAATAGTAGATTTGTTTTTAATTAATAAAAATACATTCAACTGAATCCTATGGCTGAATCACATATAGTTTTTGAATTAAGTGCGAAATCTTTTGGAGTCTTCGAATTGAGGCCTGACAATATTGTTGATACCAAAGGTGTCGTTACATTTCAATCCGACAATGAGAAAGATCAGAAGGGTCAAATTACAACTTTGTTGAATGAGTTGAATTTGGGTTCGTATGATTTTTATTCATTGGCATGGATTTCTTCACAAACAGTTTTTGTTCCTTCAGCTGTTCGTAAAGCAAGTGATTTAGGAACTATTTTTTCAAATTGCTTTAATAAAGAAGCTGTTTTATCGAATTTGGATTATAATTCGATCGGAGAAATTGGTGTAGTGAATGTATTTGAAATTCCCCTGTGGGTTAAAAGTTTTTTTGTAATAAAGTATCCTCGAATAATTATTCAGCATGCATTTTCAAATATTTTACGTCAATCTATCGAAAAATCAAAATCAGGTTTAGAACTTACATTAGTATTGTATCATAATTATTTTTTATTACAAGTAATTCATGATAGTAAGTTTTTGTTTGTAAATACTTTTGAATACACAAATTGTGATGATTTATTGTATTTCATTTCATTTACTCTACAGCAATCTGAGGTTCAACCATTAAAAGGGAAACTTTATTTCCATATCTCACAAGAAGCGAATGACGTAAAGTTTTTAGACTTTTATGAGAAATGGTTAAAAATTGAGACTTTTAAAGAAATACAATGTTTGGAACAAAAAGTTCCTTCTTTACCTAAATTTCATTTGTCGTGCGTATAGTAAGAGGTTTTTTAAAGTCTAAAAGATTCACCCCACCAAAAAATTTTCCGTCAAGACCAACAACTGATTTTGCTAAAGAGGGTTTATTCAATGTGTTGGAAAATGCAGTAGATTTATCTGATTTGAAAATTTTAGATTTGTGTGCAGGGACAGGGAATATTTCTCTGGAGTTTGCTTCTAGGGAAGCGGGAATGATTACGAGTGTAGATACGAATTATAATTGTTGCCGTTTTATTCAGAAAATGATTGACGAGAACAATTTAAATCAAGTAATGAACGTTGTTAAAGCAGATGTTAGGGACTATGTTCGAAGATGTGAGCAAACGTATGATTTGATTTTTATGGATCCGCCTTATGAAATTTCTTTTTATGATGATTTAATTGCATTGATTTTTGAACGTAATTTATTGAAAACAGAAGAAGGACTTTTAGTAGTTGAACACGGAAAAAAAACTGATTTTTCAGATCATCCAAATTTTGAACGCGTAAAAAACTACGGAAATGTAAATTTCAGTTTTTTTAATGCATAATCACACTATGGTATTATTTTGATAACCAATTTTAATATTAAATTAAATGACTTCCAAAATTGCATTATTCCCAGGTTCATTTGATCCTTTTACAAAAGGGCATGAAAGCGTTATTAAGAAAGCGATACCCCTTTTTGATACAATTGTGATAGGTATTGGTATTAATAGTGGTAAAAACTATTTTTTTGAACTTGAAAAACGAAAAGAGCAGATTTCTAAAATTTACGATCGATTCCCTATGATTCATGTAAAAACGTATCAGAAGTTAACAGTTGAGTTTTGTAAAGATATTGATGCTAAATTTATTTTAAGAGGATTGCGGGATACGAATGATTTCGAGTACGAGAAAGCAATTGCTCAAATGAATTTGTCAATTTCTGGAATTGAAACTGTTTTTTTTATGACCGATCCTTCAGTTGCTCCAATCAGTGCAACAATTATTCGAGAAATCGCAAGAAATAAAGGAGATATAAGTCCTTTCGTTTCTGAGTTATCCATTTTAAATCGCGTCTAAAGATGTTGAGGTTGTTGTTTCCTATTCTGTTATTATTTGTTGTTAATGTTGTTTTTTCACAACAAAAAGTAGTCATTAAAGGTATCGCTTCCGCTTATCTCGGTAAAAAAATTGAGGTATTTAAAATTTTAGATTATTTGTCTTACAAAGACAGTTTAATCACTTCAACTACTGTTCTTCAAGACAGTACTTTTGAAGTGCAATTTGAATGTTCAAAAATTGAAAAGGTCGTTTTAAAAGCGGATAAAAATCAAGGAGTGCTTTTTGTTCAACCTAATGCAATTTATCAGGTCTCTATTCCAGATCGCGATCCTTATAATGCGTATCGTCCGTATGGTAATCAACTCGAAATAGGTTTTTTTGACTTAAATAACCAAGATATTAACTATAAAATTTTAGAGTTTAATCAATGGAAAACTAATTTTTTAGCTTCAAATTTTAGTCTGAAGTCTACCAAAACAAAACAGTTTTCCGATTCTTTAGATACTTTTAAGTTAAGTGTACAAAATTACTATCAGTCGGATACTTCTGCATTTTTTAAAACATATGTCCGTTATTCAATTGCAGTAATTGATGATATTAATTTTTTGGGCTCTAGAAGTCATTATGATAAATTTGATTTTTACCTAAAGGATTTTCCAGTTGCTTATGACAATGAGATGTATATGAAGTATTTTTCAATTTTTTATAAAAATAGTATTGGACGTTTTCCCATTGCCTTGAATACAAAGGTGTATAAATCTGTAATTAGAAGTAGTCCATCTGCTTTGATCAGTGCTATGGGAGAAGAGTATTCACTTAAAAAATTAAGAATACGAGAATTGGCAATGATACAAACACTTTCTGAAATTTATTACGATAAAAATTATCCAAAAACGAATGTTCTTTCTATTTTAGATAGTGTTTCTCGATATTCATTGTTTAAAATACACGCTTCGATCGCGCGAAATATTTTGAATAGATTGATTGAATTGACGCCAGGAGCTAAAGCACCTGATTTTAATGTAGGAGTAAAAGATAGTGTGTCATTAAAAAACTATCAAAAAAAATATTTGTACATTCAATTTATTGATCCTTCGAGTAATGAATCGCTCAAAGAGTTTGAGTTGCTTCGTCCAATGTATTTAAAATACAAGAAATATTTTGATTTTATAACCGTCTACGATTCTACTCTAAAAGTTTCTAAATTACAACGAGAATATTTGTCTAAACTGCCTTGGTTTGTGGCTCCTGTTGCCTCTACGAATGATATATTTACAAAGTATCAGGCTAAATCATTTCCGCAATATGTTCTCATTGATAATACGGGTATTATATCTTCTATTCCTGCCTTAGGTCCTCTGCCAAATGGTGATTATGAGACCATTGACAAAGTTTTTTTTTCAATTACAAAAAGAATTCAAAACGAGGAAAGGGAGAAGGAAAAAAGCGAAATTGATTCTATTTTCGATAAGTAACTTACGGCAATAATTGAGTGAGTTTGATGGACGTCTTTCCGATTGTAATTTTTGATTTTTCTATTTCTGTGTTCAAACGATCGATGACAATTTTTGCATTTGGCGGATCTAGATATTCTCCTGCTAATATATTTAATTCTTGTTTTAATTTTTTTAAAACAAATCCTGTTCTATAAGCACTTAACACATCATTTTTACTTAAGTTGTTTTTAGTCATGAGGGATTGTATGTTTGGATTTGTTATTGATAGATTACTACTTACAGGATCTGTATACGAATTGATTTCAAATAAAATAGTTTGTTTCGTTTTAATGATTAATTCAGTTTTTCTTAACCTACTAAAAGTACTGTCCATCCTTTGCTGTTGTTTTTCTGTTTCAGTTGCTCCTGGGTAGCTATTTAATTCATTTGGATTTTCGTCTTTAATGGTTTTTTGTCCGTTCCATTTCCCAATTCCATTTCCTTTATTAGAGATGATTAGTGGGAGTTTTTTATTCATGATTGATTCAAACAATTGTTTTACAGCTACGCTATCCTCTTTGGTTATGAGTTGTTTAGTTATCGTAAATTTGTCAGAATCAAAAGCATCTTCTAAATGTATTTGTAAGCGGGCGTCATAGGAAGGTTCTGCATCAGCAAGATGAATATGAAGCATTACTTCATCAGCATCTTTGGATAAACAGGAGAAAGGAATGGATAGCAATCTAATTTCAAAATCCTCCTCTTTGTTTTTTTCTTTGAATTGGAATTCTTGCGTGAGCATGTCAAATTGTGTAGAGTCTTCAAATGTATAGATGCCGTCCTTATAGGTATATGTCGCCCATTTTTCGCCCATTAATTGATTGTATTCGTTGAGTTTGAGTTGGTATTCAGCGAGTATTTTTTGAGCGTTTTCTTTTTCGTATTTTAAGTCTGCGATGTATTTTTTATACGATTTGTAGGATTCATTTTCTCTAACGATGGCTTCTTGAAGTTGGCTTCTTTTATCTTTGTTAGAGTCTGTTTTTGGTTGAAAATTCTTTTTAAGTGGTTGGTTTGGATTTTCTTCAATCATCCGTTCTCTTTCTTTTTTGTCTTTGCGCGACATTTTGTTTTTGGTTGTAATTGAAGTATACCCGTATTCAGAATAATCTCGTTCGTATTTATTGATTTTTTTTGCGCTTTCTGTTTTCTTTTTCTCGTAATTTGAAATCCAATAATCAAAACCTTTTTTACCTGTGATTTTATCGTTAAGTACTTTTATTTTGTCGTTTTTTAATTGGTTAATTATACTCTGAAATGTTGCACCGTCAGAAAAAGAGGAGTCTGGAGATAAAAAACGTGTTTTTCCTGATCCAAAAAGATGGTAAGAAAGCCCTTTTCGTTCGATAACAACGGTTGTTTGTTTTTTTGAATTGTAACCCCAAACATCGAAATGGAGATTTGTAATTTTATTATTCCCTACTGTTCTTAACTTGTTTTTGGAGTACCTCAAAGGCTCAATCGATGCTCCTTTGTTCATTTCACTATTGAATTCAAGTTGATAAGGGAATAATCCTACGGCTTTAGGCAGACCTTTATTCCATCTTCCTTGTTCGTCTTTTTCTCTTTCTTCAAGTAAGCCCGTGGTGTTACTCCCATCTCCAGCAGCGACTAAAATATTTTCAAAAATTTCTGCTTCACCACCAAGACTTGTGTAAAAAGTGAATGTTCTTTTTTTAACATATTCATTGATGGAAAGATTGATAGCTGAAAGAGTTCCCAATTGCTCGTTTGAATTTAAAAAATGATAAGTTTCAATCATTTTTATTTTGTCGTCTAAACTTAAGCCTGGATCTAGAAGATTGTAAAGTTTTTTATGTGGTTTTTTTATCCCTTTTTCTTCTTTTAATGCAACAGTAGGCAAATGTTTTATCAATATACTTTCAAATTCTTCTAGTTTATGAATGTAGAAAGGGAATTCGGCTTCATCGTCCAACCTTTTTGCCAGCAGCATTTTATTTAATTCCCACAATGCCATTTTATTGGCTGCCTCACTCAATAATCCTTTTGGAGACTTGGAAATTTCTGAACTTCGAATGAATAAGTGATTCGGTTGATTGATAATGATTGATTCGATCGAGTCATAATTGATGTCGCCACTTGCAAATTCAATCATTGGTCCTTTGTATTCAAAATATCGACCAATATTTTTTTCTAAAATGGGACTTTTTTTGACAATATGGTATAGATAGGCTTTTTCTTCTGCTGTAAAATTGTTTTTTTCTTGACTATTCGAAAAAAAAGGGAGTAGAAAGAATAAGGTTATTAATTGATTAATTTTAATTGGCATGGTGATAAAACTTGAAAATTAGTAAAGAAATACTCGAAGTGTTTAATTTGTTTGACATCAATTTAAGATTGCTTCTCTTTATTTTACAAAATAACAAATAATTTGCTTCATAAAATTATATATAATTTAACTTAGTTAAAAGAAACGACTTATCTTTGCAACATGCAAGAAATGATACTTATAATTGATTTTGGTTCGCAATATACTCAGTTAATTGCGCGCAGAGTTAGGGAATTGAATGTTTATTGTGAAATTCACCCTTGGAATAATCTTCCTGATTTAACTTCAAATATCAAAGGTGTAATCCTATCTGGAAGTCCTTTTTCCACAAGAGATCCTCAAGCTCCAAAGCCTGATTTAACAAAAATAAAAGGAGATTTACCATTG
>CAMCQL010000029.1 GCA_945877005.1 Chryseobacterium gleum | reverse complement strand
CCAGATGATCGACCTGCACGACCAATTCGTTGCAAGAAATTTGATGTCAGCGGCGGAACACTCGTGTTAATTGCCGTATTTAAGGATCCAATATCAATCCCCATTTCCAATGTAGACGTTGCAACTAATACATTGAGTGAATTGTAATTTGGCCTATTTTTAAAATCATCTTCTACATTTTCTCTAACTTGTCTTTCCAAGACTCCAGTATGTTCTGAAGCAAAAATACGAGGTGAGTTTGTACGATTATAAACTAAATTATAATAGTTCAATTTCTTTTTTGGGGACAGAACATATTTTCCAGTGCAACGATAATCCATGCAAACAGATCCTTCCAATAGGTTATCAGTCGAATGAACTTGAATAGAAGAAGAACATTGATTACATTCAAAAGAAATCACTTCATTTCCTACCTTAATTTTGGAAGGATTTATAGCGAAATTTTCTCCTTCTTTGGATGTATTAACATCTATTAAATCTTGTTCAGATAAAATTTTGAATAACTCTTCGTAGAACTCGTTAATCATTGCTGTATTTGACGGAACAAGTTCAAAGGTTTTTACAAAATAAGTGTGGAACCAATTCGTTGTTTTTGCGAATGTTGAATCCAACACATTTTTTGTTTTTCCATTGGTACACACCAATTTGGGGATTCTTGAATTTCTCTCGAAATACGTTCTATTCAAAAAATGACGTGAATCTCGGGACCAGTTTAAATTAAAGAATGATAAATCCTCTTGTCTAAACTTATTGAGGTACGGATGATTCAATGCACCACGAATTCTCATACGATGCAATAATAAATTCAAAAATTGAACGAATGAAGATTCTTCTACAACTTCCATATTGTTAGATTTCATCCAATCAAACATTGCTGTAAAGGCCATTTTCAATTCATCCAAATCAAATGAAACCGCAGATGAACCAGTTTTTTCAAGCGTACGACCTATTTGAGCATTATAACCAAACTCCGATAAGACCTCCCAATAAACACGTAGATCAAATTCAGTTTCGAACTTTTTTGAGAATTGTTTGGTTTGCTCATTCCGATACATTTCCACATCTGATTTCCCAATGTAATCCGAAGGAAAGAAACGCTGAAAATACGCATCCAATTGGCCATTGCCTGTTGGGTCAGCATGCGTTTTCCAATAATTGATGAAGGTTTCTGAAAGTGTATCTAAGTCTATAGGTTTTCCAATATCATTAATGATTTTTTGAAGAGAAGAACGAAAAGTAAATCGGTAGTTTCGCGCTTGAACAAATCCTGCTTGATGCGCTGCATCTTGAACTCCATTGGTAAATTCTAAAACTTTACGGTATTGCTCTCCTCTTTTGTCCAAATCAGATGATAATACCTGACTTACAGAAACCGAGTTTAACGTAGCAATTCTTGTCCCAATGATACTTAAGGTATTCTGGGTGTTACACTCTGGGCAAACATGAATTGATTTTTGATCTTTTACTTTTCTATAACCTAAAACATGAAGATAATTAGGAGTGTCGGTATCTCTGAATTTAAGATCTACTTGATGTACATACGGTGCTATTCCTTCACCGTCAAAATCATCAACGGCAGCATGTTTTTCAGAATATGTATTTATGAAATAGATATTCTTATGATTGGTAAAATAGTGCTCGTAAATACCAGTTGGATCTCCTTCGAATTTATCGCGATTATCATGTTTTATAGCCATCCATCCGCTGGCGCCGCATTCTCTGCAAAAATAAGGTGGTAAAGCAATATTATCGTCTTCTAAGGATATCTTGTCCTTCCAAGTGAATGACGGTTCGGCTGAAAATTCACGAAGTAAACCACTTAATTCTCTTACCCAAATTTGTATTTGTAGGAATAGAAAAGGAATCTTTCCCTTTTCATCCATTTTTGCTTCTGCAATTAACGCCAAAATGGAGGTTATCACTTCTTCTTTTGGGGAGTATCCATTTACCTCATCCATTAAAGGCAAGGAAGCATATCCTGGATTTATTGCATTCAATCGATCAATTAATTCTGTTATTGGAAGAATGGATTTAGAACATATATCGCATAAGTCTTTTACGATTTTCAATTGCTTCAGTTGATCTGCAAGGTCTTTGGGTAAAATATCATCTGGTAATTGCCATAATTTCTTTTGACGGATAATGTAATCCAGGTAATTTTCATTTATTCCCAATCGACTTTGCTGTAATCCAACAATTCGAGGAATAAACGTATCCAATTGGGTATCTGGAATCGTAAAAAATTGATCGGCACTTAATCGATGTTCAACAATTACTGAATCTACATCAAATGTTTCTCCAAATACACTAGAAGCATATTCTGTCAGTAAGCGCGCCGAATCTGCCCCTTTACCTATTGTTGCTGAAGTTCCAACTGGACATAATTGTCCTTGTGGAATATTCAATTTAAGTTTCAAACGACGTATTAAGTTCGCTACATCTGTTCCTTGAGCACCATCATAGGTATGCAATTCATCCAGAACCAAGAACTGCAATAAAGAAGGGTCATCAAAATTGAATTTCCATAAATCGTGAAATTGATGTCGCAACAATCCGTAATCCAACATTTTAAAGTTGGTTAGTAAAATATCTGGCGGATTTGTTAAAATTTCATCCCTATTTTCAATGATATGGGAGTCATCCATCGTTTTAGGAAATTTTGACTTGTCTTTCCCTTCACCAATAAACAACCCAGCAGTTACATTATCCTTCAACAATGGATCATTGTAAACAATTTCAGCCAAACGTTTGGCTTGATCGGTAGCAAGGGCATTCATCGGATAAAGAATGATTACTTTAATCCCTGCTTTTCCTTTATTCTTATAACAATAATCCAAAATTGGATAAAGGAAGGATTCTGTTTTTCCAGAACCTGTACCAGTTGTTAATAAGGTAGGTTCTGGTTTATGTCCATTTTCTGATGTGAGACGTTGGAAGGCTTGAAATTGATGTTTGTACGGCGATAATTTTGGTTTTATTTGAAGTGGGATTTCCTCTCCACCCGTTTCCGTTTCAAAAGGTAATTTCAATGAAATATAGGGACCTTTGAAAATACCATCCGTTGGACTTTCAATAAAGTCGTAGAATGCCTTAGAAACAGCCTTTTCCTTAAAATCAAAGGTTGCTTTGAGGTACTCAATAATCGATTGTTTGACTTCGTAAGCCTGTTGTAGTGGGAGCATTTATTGATTATAATTTTTAAAAAAATCTTTGAGTTTTTTAATTTCTGATTCAGAATCAAACATTTTATCTATAGAATATTTATCTATTTGAAATTGACTATTGAGTTTTTTATATGAAATTATTTCATTCTTTTCTGGAAAGAAGTTTCTCATCAATTCATCCCATAATTTAATCTTCTCCTTGTTTTCGTATTTACTATTTAAATAATCTGTCAGAAACGCTTCCTCAAAAATCTGTATTGTTATTACATTACTTTTGACTGTTGGATTTTGTTCAGCATAAACTTCTGAATTTTGAACTATTGAGTCATCATTTTCTGACGGTGCTATTTCTGGTGAAGCAGAAGTAGACATTGATGGATTAATTTTCTTCACTGATGTTTCGGGTACTTTCCCTTTTTTAGACTTTTTTAAGGGGATAACAGTATCTTTCACAATATTATTTATTTCCTCGTCCTTTTGCTCATTTGAAGTAGCAATGATTTCTGCCGTTTTATCCAGTTCAGTTCCCTCGATTTCGTTATTATTGATTAACTCATTATTTTTAGAATTTTGATATTCTGTTGATGGTTCCGAAAGTTCAGGGTTACTATCCTGTTGATCGGTGTTTTCATTCTCATTTTTTGTTAAATCATCCGAATCCTTCAAATCAACAAGAGTAGCTACTTCTGAATTATCAAATAGATCTAATTCAATAGTTTTTCCTATTTCTATTTCTTCAATCTTGTTCTCTGAAATGTTTGGTGTGGAAGAAGATTGTAATTCATTAACAGATGTATGACTTTGAATTTCCATACTGATTCGTTCGTTCTCCAACTCTTTTTCGTGCTGCTTTTGTTTTTCAATTGCAGATTCAACTCTTTTACGATTTTCTACTTCAGCATTTAATTTACTTCGGGTTGATTTGAGCAACGGAGCATTTGAAATTCTATGTAATCCCTCATAGATACTTTCAATTGAATAAGTGAAGCCAAGCATTGCTAGAACAATAGCAGCACTTTGTTTATCATCATAAACTAGGTCTTCAATTTCATTATTTAATAACTCTACATTATTGTCATGTTTATTAAGAAATGATTTAAAAGCAAGAAAGAAATAAGAGACCTTGAAAACATCGACCCCGCTGTATTCTTTTGAAATTATATCTACCATTTTCTCAATACTCGATTTTAGCTCAACATCTACAATTGAATTAAAATCGGAATATGATTTCAAATAGGAAGGACTGTTTATCTTGGATTTATATTTAATACTTGACTTATAAAAATGGCCATTGGTAAAAACCTCCTCCGCTTTGCCCAAATATTTTATTGCAATTACTCCTATTTTACAGATGTGCTCTATGTTTCCTTCTGGAATGTATGATGGAGTCTTATTGTACGCAATTAGATGATCAAGAAAAGTATCAAATATTTGTGGCTTTATTTTATCAAGTAGGTTCTTTTCGACAGATGATTCTATTGATAAAATTGTATCCTTTTTTATATATTGAACCAAATCATAATGTTCAAGTAATTTTGCAGCCGCTGCCTTTCTAAAATCCATTGAACGATTAATTTTTATTACTTCAATTACATTTTCAAAAACAGGTTGTTCTAAAATAAAATCCTCGCTAATTTTTCCATCAAGAAGTTTAAGTCCAATATCCGTAAGTGGATAAATACATTGTATTGAATCAAATGAAATCAAAATGCCATTTTGAATACTCATTTTGCTCTTTTCTATTTCTAATAAGATGATTTCATGGTCTTGCTCAAACAAAGGCATCGCTTTATCAAATAATTCAATCAATCTATTTAAATCATTTGTAAGCATACCTTTTAGGGCATCAGTTGACTTATCAATTAGTTGGTTAACATCAACCCTAATTTGATTGTACTTATATAAATAAGTGAACTTGGTTCTTTCTATCGCTAATATCATGATGTTAATTTTTAAAATACTACTTCAGTACTGTCGTTATTTGAAATTTGTTTTGGTTTGATACCGACCAAAAACTTATGTAACGAAGGGTAAAGCGAACCTGTATAACTAATAAACAAACCAGACTTGGATCGCGAGAGGGCTACTAAAAGCAAAGAATCTATATTTGAATGAATATACATATCATCATTTGCCATTGGCAAATACACATAATCAAAATCTAAGCCTTTCGCACTGTGATAGGTCATTAAAACCACTTTATTTTCTCTATCAGCATCACTTAAAGATCCATAATTATTGCCGACGTACATTATTGGAACTCCATTATTTTTTAAAAAAAGATTCAATGCTTCATAATCAGGTTTTCTATCTTTACCATCTACTCTTTGCCATGGTTCAATTTTTTCAATTCGTAAAACGGTATTTACAAACTCCATAATTGCATCATGACCACTAATAAGCACTGCACTCACCTCAGCAGTTCGCAATGTATTGGTTTGTTTTATTTCATCCCAACAATACTTAATTTCTTGTTCGTTATCTTGTGAATTAGATTGATAAAGTTTAATTTCCGTATCAACCCTTGCAATATTGGGCATGTCATTTAACATTGAAGGAAATACATTTTTTAGCACCTTCAGTACAGATTCTGTTAATCTGTAAATGACTCCTAATTTTTTTTCTATTGGAACAATAGAATCTTGAATTTCTTTGGATGTTGCTGGCCTTTGGTCCCAAATCGGAACGCTATTATATATGGATTGCTCTGCATCACCAGCAATAATTAAATGCTTGCATACAGATTTTATTGATTGAATAAATTCTAATGGTAAATCTTGAACTTCATCACAAAATATCGCATCATAATTAGCCATTCCTTTTTCAATTCTATATTTTAATTGATAGATTGTAAGTACCGGTATGTTTTTACCACTTAGCTTAGGAATTTGCCTAAGTCCAGTTTCCAACAAATCCACAAGTGCTCTCGTAAATACAACTACGCAAACATTTGCTGTAGGCTTTTTTACTAAATAATCAGCAAGTGAGTGAAGCAGCAAGACAGACTTTCCACTTCCAGCATGTCCCTTAATCCAAATTGGCTTGTTATTAATTTTACCAATTTCATCTATTAAGTCAACTTGATCTGTACCCAATTTATCTTCGGTTATCATCCATTTCATAATTTCTATTTTATTTTTATTAGTTTGTTTTGTAATTTTTTGAAACTCTCGGTTGCATCCTTTTCATAATTCGACCCAACTATTTCACACCTCAATTCTTGATCAGGAGCAATGTAGAAAATCAACTTTGAGATGCATACATTAGCTGGAAGAATAAAATACTTTCTGTAATCTTCATTTTCTTTTGAATAACATTCTATGGCAAAAGAATCATTTGAGGATGGCTCATCAATGAAAACTTCTATATCAGTTGAGGGAATGTTGATTCCATTCTCAAAAAGGACAACAGATTTATTGAACCCTTTTAAGTATATATCATGTCCCAAGATTGGTGTTATTATGTTTTTACCAAACGAGTTGAGCACAAATGATTGAATGGCAACACCTCTTGAAACTTGTTCTTGAATATTGTCTGAAATAAACAATTCTGAACCCTGAAAATAATTTGCTACAAAATTTTTAATATATGGATTTCTACCGCCACCGCCGGTCACTATTATCTTATCAATCATAGACAAAGTTAGCCCTGCATTTTCTATCGACTTATCTAATGTGGATTTTACACCATCATTACCAGATGAACCAAGCCAATAGGACATCATTAAATTGTTGAATGTTTGAAAAGACAATTCAATAGAGTTTATTCCAATTGCATTTAGATTTACAGAGGGTGGGATAGTTCTTAACTCATTTGACTTACTTAATGTTGGCAATGCAAAATGGGTTACAGCATCAACAATTATGTCCCTACAAATCTTTATTTTCAGTTTTTCACAAAGGCTTACTAGTTCAATTTTTAGAAAATCATTAATCTGTTCGTTTATGTTGAATTCTTGAATAATTTCCTCAGCCATTAACTCGTCAATTAAATTGCCACCGATATTCCCGAGTCGAACTACTGAAAGTAATTTTGAAGTAAAACCATCGTCTCCTTTTTCAGCACGCAAAATAGAGACATCTACTGTACCTGCTCCTAAATCCAGAACTAAAATATTCTTTGGCTGATTACTTTGAATAAATATATTTTGTTCATAAATGTAATTTATTAGCGCTGCATTTGGCTCTTCAATGAAAGGGGTGTTTTCACATTCAATGCCTGCATTTATGAGGCAGGACCTTAACGTCTGCTTCTCTTTAGAAGGAAAACCTGCAGGTATGCTTATTGAATATTCTACTTCGATTGGTAAATTATTGTCTTCTAGATATTGAAACATTTCTCTTTTTATATAGGAGAAAAATAGGGTAAGAGCCTCTTTAGCATTAGAAATTTTAAAATTTGGGTTTTGTGCTAATTCAGAGTTAGCATAGTCTATTTCTTCTAATTTGCCTAAGTTTTGCTTGAAGGAATGCCATGTGTTTTTACCATATTGAAGGTATGGTTTATGGTCGGCTGCATGAATACCAACCAAAAGTCTATTTCCATTAACAAAAGACATAACAGAAGGCACTAAAGGGTTGCTGGTTACCGAACCAGAATGATCTTTTTGCTTTATTGGGATAGGTTTGATTTTTATTCTACCATCAACAAGTTGAGCTGTACTAATGACTGTTGACGAAGTTCCAAAATCAATTCCAATAAATATCTTTTTATGAATAAAATCGTTTGCATCAAGATTTTTGAAATCTAAAGGTTTATACAACGCAGCAAAACCAAGTTCTTGATAATCTATTGGTTCTTCTGTGATACCTTTAGAAAGAATAGAATAGTCATAACTGATATTTTTACGAGGTATCAAACCATCTGTACCAACTAAGAGGTTTTGAGTAATAATTGGTGATGGTCTATGATGTACCGATATGAGTGACCTTGAACCTGAAGAAAGTGTTGACCTTAAAAACTTCGGTGCAAAGGTACTTACTAAATATGCCTCCAAATCATTCATAATTGGCCTTGCTACCGAAGTCATATCTGACATTAGCAAATAAGCCTTACTTGGTAGATATTCAAAAAGTGCTTTTATATTGGTTTTTAAAGATGGAAGGTCCACTTTCGCTATTTCATTTAAACAATTTTGAATAACAAGTAAGTCACTTTTTTCAATTATTGACTTTGAGTCACTTAAATTAGCAGTTGATGTTAAATCAAAAGAAATGGATTTCCAATGAATTTGAGTTTTTCCTTTGTTTAAAGAACTAACAAGATTTTCAAGAACTATTGAATGACTATAATCCCATGTGGAAGCGTTTATATCTAAAATAGTAACATGGATTGTTTCAACATCTGTACAATTATTAAAAATATACTTAATTGCTCCATAGGCTTCAGAACCAGGCCCTCCTCCAATGAAAGTCAAAAACACTTCCTTTTTGACTTTGAATATATCTGGAACTTCCTCGATAAATATTTTATAAATCAGTTGATAATAATGCGGTAAATATGTTGCTAAATATGCCGCTTGAATATCAGTTATTTCATAATTGACAAAAACAGGATTATTTCTATATGCTACTCGCAAAGACTTTACTGATTTTTTCAGCGAATTAAGGTATGATTCGATACTCTGACCAGATGATAATTTTGAAGATATGCCTTCTACTATTGCATTATAGACATCCATTACTTACAGTTTAATCGTTCTAAATGTCAAATTAATTCTCGGCTCTTTGATAGTTTTCTGAACTGGAATTTGATGCAACCAATGATGTTGAAGTTCTCCAGTCATAATTACTAAAGAACCTGGTGTTAAATCAATTCTCATTTTCAATTCTGGGTTATCCTTATGTTTCAAATCGAAGAAGCGTGTTGCACCAAGGCTCAATGAAGCAATCGTTGGATTTCTACCCAATCCCTTTTCATCATCTGCGTGCCAACTTACCTTATCATTGCCATCTCTATAAAGATTCAGTAAAACGCTATTAAAATCCTCCTCTGGCATAAAGGATTCAATGTCTTTTTTGATTTCCAATAATTCTTTAGTCCAAGTATCTGGATTACAACTTATCCCCGAATAGGTATAGTTAAAACCTTCATAACCATACCATGCAGTTTTGCGAGGAACTGGATAGGTTTTACCATAAAAAGTAATCTCTTCTTGTTTCCAGTTTATCGAATCTTTTAGGACTTTATAATACCTATTTGCATCTTCCTGCGACATAAAATTTCGCATCACCCAAACCTCACCGTCTAGTAATCTGTGTTTTTCAAATTCTCTTGGAGCCTGTTGCTCTATTTCGCTGAATAAATCCATATTTAATAATAATTATATCGTTCATATTTAGACCTAAATAATACTTCGTACGAAATATGTATTTTGGAATTACAAGTCAATTTAATGACTCCTGATTTAATCGATTTCATTGCGACGCTTGATTTAAAAATATCCCATTTATTTTGAAGTTCTTCATTGCCATTATTTTGAAAAATAATCGCAAAATCAGTTTGTTTGTATTCAACAAATAATCTTTTAAAAAAAAGATAAATATTATCATTATCAAATATTCTACTAGTTTCTATGAAATTAATATTGATCAAAAAACATTTATTGTTATCGAATTTTTCAATTAATTGAAATGTAGGTAAAGTCCCATCATAATTTTCATTGATAAAAGTTAATTTATTGAACAATTTTATTTTCAACTCATAATAATTAAAGTCAAAACTTTTTGTTCCGTTTGAAAAATTAGAAACTTGTCCATCCATAAAGATATCCGAAATAATAAACTCATGAGATGGCCATATTGGATTATTTATCAGATTAAAAATTTCATATTCAAATCCTGAATCAGGATGCTGACAATCAAGTGTTCCACGATTTAATACAGTTAGTTTTTGCCTATTATTGCATAAATTTGACTCATTAATAAGTACATAAGAATTAAAATAATATTTTTCAACATCACTTTTATCCCATATTGAATTATTATGCAGTTTGTCTTTATAAATTTGACCAAAAGCAATACTGGAAGCAATTAAATCAGCTCCTAAATCAATAAATATCAAAGCGTTATTATTTATGAAGAAATCTTCAAATCTCCTGTCCCAGATAGTGTTAAATATCAGATAGGCACTGTCAAATACAATTGGAAAGTAGTAATAGTTAAATAGGCAACTAATTTCATCTCGTGATAATTTTTCTTCTGTAAAACCTTTATTAAAGATAATTTTCCCAATTCCTTTTTTTAGTAATGTATGGCAATGATACTTCTTATTCGTTGCTTTTACTTCCTTATTCCATGCAATTGAATTTTGAGACTCAAATTCTTTTACGAATTCTATTAAAAGAAAGCGAATTCCAGAGGGAGTTTCCGGCAACGCAATTAAATTATGTATCTCTGTTCTTTCCATATATTTAATCCTTAAACACCCCCTCAAAATACTCCCACGCCACTTTATAATCTTCCACACGATCACACTTATCAAAAGGAGCATAATACGTTACGACTTTTCCTTTGTATAACTCGCTTTTCTCGATGGTGTGCTCGTATGTTTCACCTTCTTTGTAATCTTTTATAGTGTTCCATTCTGCTCGATCTAAACCAACTCCTGTTAAACCTTTAGAACAAGTAAACACAATGTTTCCTTTGGTATCATACCAAGTATCGTCTTCGTTTTGTTGAAGCACTGGGAATTGTACATTGTAAATGAGAATTAACTCCTCCAAAGTTAAACCCAATGCAATTGCGGTGATAACATCTATCTCCACCAAGGCTTGTCTGCGCTCAAACCAATTGCGTAAAGGTGTTTCCCATTTCCATTCTTTGGTTAAACCGCTAAAGGATTTTAAACGGGTATCTTTTTTACTCCAATTGTCTTTTTTGAAGGATTCTTGAAAATTACGTTCCCAAAGAGGTGAATAGTGCTTGTTTAGGCAATTTAAATGGAGAGTTCTAATGAACAATTGAGGAACAAATTGCTTGTTTATACCCAATAACAATTTTTTTAAAGAACCCGAATAAAAGCCACCTTTCCCAATAATTTTTACATAAAAATCAATTACTAATGAACTAGAAATAGCTGACAATTCTAATAGTCTAGGTTCATTTTCAAAGGTGATGGAAGTAACAGTATTAATATGAAACGTATTTGGTGGAAAAAGTGCTGGCTGAATTGTTCTTTCACCTGTTATACTTAACATTTGACTGAATACTAATTTATATTTATCACTTTCAGTGTAGTTGAAATTCTTATCTGGAATAAAGTTAACGTTGCTAATGAAATCTATTTCAATATCAGTTAGGCTAATTACATCATAATCTGAATTTAATTTAGAAATTTCTCGAGGTGTTTTGTATAATGGATTTCCAACAAAAAAATGAGGGCCGCCAATTATTAATTCATTACTCGTTATTATTGGACTTTTTGATTTTAATAGTCTTTCAATTTTATTATCATTTTGTGCATTTGTTTCGTGAAATCCTTCATCAATAATATTTTCAAAATCTTCTACTTTAGTTTTAAGTGCTGCTAACTTATTAATAATATAAATTATGGATTGTGTATGTAGATTCACCAATTTCGCACTTTCAAACTCTTCAGAATTTTCAAAAAAATTGGATAATAATTTTAGTTCTTCATCTTTAATTCTAACTATTCTATCATTATGTGGTTGAATATTCCAAACCATTTTATTACTCTTCTCGTCTTTGATTTTAAAACCACCAGCTAAGCCAGAACCATTATGAACAAAACAACCATCAATAGTAAAAGGATGAAATAAATTATTGATTGATAGAAAATCTATATTACTTCTCCTTCCAGAATAAATATGTGCTCCATAAAAATTATGATGGTCAATTTCAGCGAATAACATCAGTTCATTTTTGAATTGAAAATGATATTTCAATCTATTATAAATTTCTTTACGTAAACGTTGCCCGTTAGGATCGTCATAAACGCTTTCAGGGTGCAATAATCCTAGAAATCCTTTTTCAGAAATTAAAGAAAAACTATTTTCAATTACACATTTGTACAAATTAGTTTGTTGTCCTTTAAGCAAAGGATAGTTTTGAAACGCATTCATAAAAGTAGCAGAAGAGTCAGTTCCAATATATTCTTCGAAATAAACTTCTTTCTGTGTTTCGTTTTGAAAATATGAATTTTGAAGTTCTTTTGCTTTTGTAGCAGAAACTTTTCGTATAAAAACCTCAGGAAATTTTTCACTCATTAAACTTTTTTCCTCAAAAGTTATTTTTAACCACGGTGGATTTCCGACAATTACATCAAAACCACCTCTTTCTTTAAAAACTTCTATAAACTCCAACTGGTTGTGAAAGAAACGGTGTGTTTCAGCCAAGAGTTTAACTTCTTGCAAGCGCTCTTTATTGTCAAATAAATCGCTTTGTTGCGTTTTTTCAATAATTTGTTGTTGTGCTTGTTCCTTAACCGAAGGCTCTTCCAATACCATGGTCAATTGACTTTCTTGGCTGTAGGAAGAAACTACTTTTTGTGCTGCTATCGGTTCAGCGGTAAGATCCAAACTTAAAATGCTGGTAAGGTCATTAAGGTACTGCTGTCTACTTGGTAAAAAATCTGCTTTGCGTACGTCCCAAAACCACAAACTGCACCAATAATCCATCACCATTTTCAATTTGTAATAAGGCGCAGACTCACGGTTTCTTTCGTCATTTAAAAATTCTTTTTGCTCGTAGTTCGAGAAACTAAATCCTCCTTGAAACTCCACATCTTTTGTCCCTCCCCAAATATCGTTTTTATTCTTCGTAAGGTGATTCAGTTGCTTCTGAAACCGGTAATGCTCTTCGAGCAAGTTATCAATGCGCTCACAGATGGTTTTTAAATGTTCAATTTCTTCTGTATTGTATGGCTTCAGCATTTCTGTTTTCCAAGTAGTTACACCCGAAGCAAATATTGGAAATTCGCTTTTCAACAATGCAATCCCTGCGCTTGGAACCATTCCTTTATCTGGCAACAAGAAATGGTATATTTGGTCGTTTTTGCGTTTTATTTTATGTGCTCCAAACTCTAAAAGTGTAGGCTCTTTTTCCCACCATTTCTTTTTGAGGTCTTTTTCGTTATAGACCTTAAACCAGGCACCAACAACTGCATTCCCCACTGCCAAACGATTCGCAAAGAAAGGGGTTTCCATATCCTTATGAATCACATTTAACCACAAAGACAATTTTCCCAATTCAATGGCTGTTGGGTTAATATCTACACCATAGGCATTATTCGTAGCTATGTAGGCCTTTACTTTTTGTAATTCCTCTCTGTATTTTTCGGGAGAAATTTTCTTTTTTACTTCTTTTTGTCTAGAA
>CAMCQL010000028.1 GCA_945877005.1 Chryseobacterium gleum | reverse complement strand
TGGTTCAACATGAAAAGAATTATTTTTTCAAATTCAACACCAATTTTTTAGACCTTAATTTAGACGTTTCTCCGTTTAAAATGAAACGGTCAAGTGGATTACTCCAAGCAGATTCTCAACCATTCGGTGGGCTTTACGGGGTTTTTAATGATTCTCTTCCAGATGGTTGGGGAAGATTATTACGCGACAGAACCTTGCTTTCAAAAGGGAAATCATTGGCAGACATGACGCTTTTAGACAGACTTGCTTATGTAGGAAATAAAGGAATGGGGGCGCTTGTTTATGAGCCTGAAGAAACCCATCGATGGAGTAACGCCTCTTTAATTGATTTGGATATAATTTATTCAGAAACGGTTAAAATAGTTGATGATGCTAATTCTGAATACATCGAAGATTTGTTTGAAATGGGAGGCTCATCAGGAGGGGCACGACCTAAAATTTTTATCGGGTACCATCCAAAAACGGATGAGATTGTTCAAGAGGAATTAATTCTTAAACCTGAATTCGAACATTGGATTGTAAAATTTCCAACTTCTACGGATTTACCGGATATCGCAAATATTGAGCATGCCTATTATAAAATGGCGATTGCTTGTGGAATAGAAATGTCAGATTCTAAATTGTTTCAAGGTAAATCAGGTAAAAATTACTTTGCTACAAATAGATTTGATAGAGTAGGAAACTCCCGATTGCATATGCATTCTGCAGCAGGTATGATGCACGATAATTTCCGAATAAGTGCTATGGATTATGGACATTTAATGGACTGTGCTTTTAAATTAGAAAAACATCATGATGTCTATGAGAAAGTCTTCCGTTTAGCTGTTTTTAATGTCGTTTTTCATAACCGTGATGACCACAGTAAAAACTTTTCTTTTTTAATGAATTCAGAAGGAAAATGGAATTTTGCTCCAGCCTATGATTTAACTTTTTCAACTTCTTCACATGGTCACCATACTACAATGATTATGGGCGAAAGTAAAAATCCAAGTTCAAAAGACCTACTAAAATTGGCGAATCATTTTGGATTGAAATCAGGAAAAGAAATGATAGATGAAGTCCTTTATACAGCTAAAAAATGGAAATCGATTGCAAATGATTCAAATCTTTCAAAATCAACAATTACTATGATTGAGAAGAAAATCAATGAATTTAAATAAATTCAAGACGTATCACCAAATAGATTTATAAGTCTAGAAAATATTATGTACTAAGAAAATAACTACATAGAGCATTTTGTTGTATTATATTTGTATCCTCTAAAGACAGCCCATTATGAATTCCTACGCTAAAGATTTACATATTTACAACTCCTTAACAGGAAAAAAAGAGATCTTCACACCTATTCATCCTGCTTTTGTGGGGATGTATGTATGTGGTCCAACTGTTTACAACTACGTACATTTAGGGAATTGTAGAACATTCATTTCATTCGACTTAGTATATCGCTACCTCTTGCATTTAGGGTTTAAAATTCGATACGTAAGAAATATTACAGACGTAGGACATTTAGAAAATGATGCCGACGAAGGGGAAGATAAAATTGCTAAAAAAGCACGTCTTGACCAACTTGAACCTATGGAAATCGTACAAAAATACACCCTTGATTTCCACAAAGTATTGGATCAATTCAATGCTTACCCACCGTCGATAGAACCGACTGCAACGGGACACATCATCGAACAAATTGAAATGATTCAAGAAATTCTGAAAAACGGACTTGCTTACGAAGTAAACGGATCCGTCTATTTTGATGTCAATAAGTATTCAGAATCATTTCCTTATGGCGAACTTTCGGGCCGTAAAATTGAAGATTTAATTGCAGGAACGCGTGAGTTAGATGGACAAGACGAAAAAAGAAACCCATTGGACTTTGCATTATGGAAAAATGCATCGCCAGAACATATCATGAAATGGACATCTCCTTGGGGAATCGGTTTCCCTGGATGGCATTTGGAATGTTCCGCCATGAGCACAAAATACCTAGGTGAACAATTTGATATTCACGGAGGAGGAATGGATTTGAAATTCCCACACCATGAATGTGAAATCGCTCAAGGATGTGCTTCTACAGGGAAAAATCCTGTAAACTATTGGATGCATGGTAATATGTTGACATTGAACGGAAAGAAAATGTCAAAATCAACAGGAAATACATTGCTACCTTCCGAATTATTTTCAGGAGAAAATGAAGTCCTTACTAAAGGATTTCATCCTACGGTAGTTCGTTTTTTTATGATGCAAGCGCATTATAGAAGTACACTAGATTTCACTAGTGATGCATTGAGTGCTGCAGAAAAAGGATTTGAAAAACTCATGGAAGCAATACAAGACTTATCGCGTTTAACCACGTCAACAGCTTCAACTATCGATGTAAATGGTTTGATTGCATCCTATTACAGTGCCATGAATGACGACTTTAACGCACCTATTTTAGTAGCGAATTTATTTGAAACAGTCAAACAAATAAATGCCCTAAAAGAAGGCAAGGCAACTATCACAGAAACAGACTTAAATGAATTGACCAAGAATGTAAACGCATTTGTTTTTGATGTACTTGGTCTGACAACACTTGGTAATCCAGGAGACAATTCAAAATTAGAAGGTGTCATGGACTTGGTACTCAATTTAAGACAACAAGCTCGAGAAAACAAAGATTGGGCAACTTCCGACAAAATTCGCGATGGTTTGGCTGCAGCCGGATTGGTAGTGAAAGATGGTAAAGAAGGTACGAGTTGGAAGTAACAGAATACGACAAAAAATTTCATAAAAGAAACAATTCGCATGAAAAAGTTATTGTTTTGTATTCTTGTATTCATCCTGATTTCATGTGCTGAAAAAAGAAAAAAACACGATTTAAATTCTTTAGAAATTGATTTAACTAAAGCTTACTCAGAAATCTTTTTTAATGCTCAAACATTTATGAAAATTCATAATGGAAAATTTCCAATTATGGTGTATGAAAATCAATTGAATGGCAAACAACTTATATATTTCGGTGAGCAACATGGAAATGATCCAAAAAATCATCGATTTGATAAAATTACAGCGTATTTTAAGAAATTTAAACCAGACATTTTATTGAATGAAGGAGGTCAAATTAATGACACTATTCATTATACAAGTAAATCTAATGCAATTAAAGATCTGGGTACTTTAGGGCTTTTAAAATACATTGCCGATCAAAAAAACATTCAAGTAAAAAATGCTGATTGTCCGGATTCTGTTGAAGTAGGACTACTTCTGAAGAAATTTAAAAAAGATAACATTCTATATTCATTTGTTTTACAGCGATTCTTACCGCAATTCATCCAAAGTCATGATAAAAAGAAAAAATTAAAGCTAGAATACAACAATTTCGTGACCAATTATTTAATTAAAAGATGCTTGTTTGATTTGACAAAAAAAGAGAATAGTTGGGATTATTTTAATTCATTGTATTTGCGTTATAATGGTAAAATATTCTCGATTGATCACTTTGATTTAAGTGAAAGCGAAAAATACAATGAAAAAAATATTTTTGGTGAAATAGCGCGAACTTCTATGCAAATAAGAGATAGTGTTATTTTAACGAATATTTATAACACATTTAAAAAATATGATAAAATAATGGTTGTTTTCGGAGCTTTGCATTTAATAGCTGAAAAACCAACGCTTGATAACATGTTTAAGAAAAATCCTTATTAACAGTTTTATTAATTCAAAACAAAACCATTAAAACGAAACAAACAAAAAATCATGCGAATATCTCCAATCATAGAAGTAGAAGAGTTAATCAACATTTATAAAAATCCGAATGTTTTAATTTTTGATGTTAGAAATGGAATTAATGCAAAAACTAACTATGCAAAAAAACATTTAGTAGGTGCTATTTTTATTGATCTAAACACGCAACTTGCAGATATCAAAGATGATTTTGCCAATGGTGGTCGACATCCACTACCACAACTGTCTCATTTTTCAAAGACATTAACAGATGTAGGAATTACTAAAGACAGCCATCTTATTCTTTATGACGATAAAAACGGATCCAATGCAGCTGCGAGATTTTGGTGGATGTTAAAATCTATTGGGCATTTACATGTTCAAATTTTAAACGGAGGAATTCAACACGCACTTCGAAAAAAATTTCCAACATCTTCAGAACCCGTAGATGTAAAACCTGCGATTGATCCCTTTCCAATTAAGGAATGGTATTTACCTACAATCGAAATGAATGCACTTGAAAACCTCTTACACAATTCAAATTATCTAATTGTAGACGTTCGAGATAAGGAACGATACGACGGAAAAACGGAAACTATGGATGTCATCGCTGGTCATATACCTGGCGCTATGAATATCCCATTCACTGAAAATTTAGATTCGAATGGATTATTTCTCACACCCCTTGAATTAAGACAAAAATTTAAATTGCAATTTGGATCAATACATCTTAAAAACATAATAATTCATTGCGGTTCAGGAGTAACAGCTTGTCACACTTTACTTGCTTTGGATTATGCTGAAATGGAAATACCACAATTATATGTTGGGTCTTGGAGCGAATGGAGTCGAAATAACAAAATAGTTGAAACTATTGCAATTTCAAAATAGAAAACGTACAATTTCAAAATAAAACTATTGTAATTTCAAAATAGAACTTGTGTAATTTCAAAATAAGACGTACTATTGTAGCATGAAATTGCAACGAAATATTCTTGAAAGCATCAATGAATTAATTGATAAATATCCAGTTATAGCAATAACAGGCCCTCGACAATCAGGAAAAACAACTTTTTTGAAAAATACATTTTCAGAATATGAATACGTTAATTTAGAAAATTTAGATCAGCGTGAATTTGCACAAGAAGATCCCAATGGATTTTTAAAACGCTATACTGGGAAAACAATCATCGATGAAGCACAACGCGTACCCACATTATTTTCATACTTACAAACAAAAGTAGATGAAGAAAATAGAATGGGGCACTATATATTATCGGGATCTCAAAATTTTCATTTGATGCAAAACATCACACAAAGTTTAGCAGGAAGAGTAGCATTATTTAGATTATTTCCTTTTGATTTTCAAGAATTAAAAAAAGAAAAATTATTAGACAGTGACTACATCCATTGCATGCTCAAAGGATTCTATCCCGCGATTTATAGCCGTGGCATAAAATCATCCCAATTTTACGCGAATTATATTGAAACATATGTACAAAGAGACCTTACTGAACTTCTTGAAATAAAAAACTTAGCATTATTCAAGAAATTTTTTTCATTATTGGCAACTCGAGCAGCGCAACTTTTAAATCTCAATGAACTTGCGAATGAATGTGGGATCTCACAACCAACAGCAAAGTCGTGGGTGTCCCTATTGGAAAGCAGTTACATTGTATTTAAATTACAGCCCTATCATGAAAATTTTAGTAAGCGATTAGTAAAAACGCCGAAAATTTATTTTTATGACACAGGTTTATTGTGTCATTTGTTGGGGATTAATAATTACGATTACCTACTCGCCAATTCCATAAAAGGAGCATTGTTTGAAAATATGATGATTTCAGAACATGTAAAGTCCATGTATCATAAAAATCAAGTGGTTGATAACTGGTTTTGGAGAGACTCTGCTGGAAATGAAATAGACTTAGTGTATTCTGAAAATCAACAGTTAATCACCCATGAAATAAAATCATCTGCCACAATACTTAATAAACACATGAAAGGATTAAACTACTTTGAAAAAAAAGCTGAAAATAGAACAGTGATTAAAAAAATGATTTACACAGGAAATGAACATTACGTGCGACAAAATTGTGAAATGATTCCTTGGCATGAATTTACCTTTTAAAGCTTAGAAAGACCGTTACAAAACCCCTAAGTCATCGTTGAACTTAATATTTAACATCCTCATTTACAATAGTAATTCATAGAAATCGATACAGATATTAAATTTTCAATTCGACTCGATTAAACATTTTTGTAATCGCCTAAAGCTGTATATTTGTTTTAGAAAAATAATTCCGAATATGTTACCTCCTATTAACACTACAAAATCATTCTTACTAAATGTTTTATGCTTTAATTAATCTGAACGTAAAATGGAAAATAACAAGAAAAATAAATCAATAATTCGTTCTTCATCAGCTGAATACCTTACATTTATTGCAGCAACTGGAGAGGGAGGGTTAGAAGCTATTTATTCAGAAGAAAATATATGGCTATCTCAAAAAATGATGGGAATATTGTATGAAATAGAAACACATACTGTGAATTATCACTTAAAAAAAATATTTAAAGATAGTGAATTAGAAGAAAATTCAGTTATTCAAAAATTTCGAATAACTGCTTTAGATGGGAAAAACTACGATACAAAACACTACAATCTTTCAGCAATTATTGCGGTTGGATATAAAGTTAACTCTGAAAAAGCAGTAATGTTCCGAAAATGGGCCACGCAAATAGTAAATGAATTTACCATTAAGGGCTTTACCATGGACGATGAACGACTAAAAAATAATGGTACCCTACTTGGTGAAAAATACTTCGAAGAACAACTACAAAGAATTAGAGAAATTCGTTTAAGTGAACGAAAATTTTACCAAAAAATTACAGATATCTATTCCACATCATTAGATTATGATGTAACAGCACAAGCCACAAAACGATTTTTTGCTACCGTACAAAATAAATTGCATTGGGCAATTCACGGACAAACAGCTGCAGAACTTATCCTAAATAGAGCGAGGTATGATAAAGAAAATATGGGATTGGAAACTTGGAAAGATGCTCCTAATGGAAAAATTCAAAAGTTTGATGTAAGTGTGGCAAAAAATTATTTAACAGAAAATGAAATGCAACAATTACAACGATTAGTTTCCGCATATTTGGATATCGCAGAGGATATGGCAACAAGACAAATCCCTATGACAATGGGAGATTGGGAAACGAGATTAAATAAATTTATAGACGCGACGGATCGAAATATTTTGAACGATGCAGGAAAAGTAAGTCATGAAATAGCTACTGCACATGCAGAAAGTGAATTTGAAAAATACAGAATTGTGCAAGATAGACTATTTGAAAGTGATTTTGATAGAATCATTTTCAAATCAATTGAATCTAAAAACAACCAAAACAAGGCATAAATTTCTTCATATATACCAAAATGAAAGATGTTATATTTGTTATAGAGATTATAACCATTCATCCATAAAATATAATTCCCACCATGATAACCCCAATCCACGATAAAAAATTATTTTTGATTGATGCTTTTGCATTGATTTACAGAGCTTACTTTGCATTTGCGAAAAATCCAAGGGTCAACACAAAAGGGCAAAATACTTCTGCCGCATTTGGCTTTACCAATATGTTGATTGATGTCATCAAAAAAGAAGGACCAACCCATTTGGCAGTTGTGTTTGACGCACCTGGAGGAGCTACCAACCGACAAGAAGATTTTGCAGCCTACAAAGCACATCGACAAGAAATGCCTGAGGACATACGTTCGATGATTGACCCAATTAAACGTATCGTTGAAGCGTTCAATATTCCAATTCTATTAAAGGAAGGATTTGAAGCCGATGACGTGATCGGAACATTGGCGAAAATCGCAGAACAAAGAGGTTATTACACCTATATGATGACCCCTGACAAAGATTTTGGTCAATTGGTTTCAGAAAAAATATTCATCTACAAACCTGGACGCGGTGGAGATCCAGCTACTATATTAGGTGTTCCGGAAGTGTGTGAAAAATTTGAAGTAGATGACCCTTTGAAAGTCATCGATATTTTAGGTTTATGGGGCGATGCGGCAGATAACATTCCTGGCATACCTGGTATTGGTGAAAAAACTGCCAAAAAATTAGTGCAAGAATACGGGTCTTTGGAAGGGCTGTTAGCCAACACCGAGCAGTTGAAAGGAAAACAAAAAGAAAATGTAATCAACTTTGCGGATCAAGGAATTCTCTCTAAAAAATTAGCTACCATCATATTAGATGTTGACGTTGAATTTGTACCTGAACATTTAATTATGTGTCCACCAGATGCCGAGAAGGTAAAGGAAATATTCACTGAATTAGAATTTAAGAATTTAGCAAAAAAAGTGATTGGTGAAGACATTACCATAACAGCACCAACAACAGACGATGGTCAATTGGATTTATTTGGCTCCCACCATTTAATGGCACACCAAACCCCATTGCCAACAAGTGAACTTAAAACAATTGTTACCGAACGACCGAATTATCACCTCATCAGTACAGCACAAGAACGTTCAGAATTACTCGAACTATTGTTACAGCAATCAGAAGTTTGTTTTGATACAGAAACAACAAGCATCGATGCATTGAACGCAGAACTTGTTGGAATCTCTTTTTCTTACAAAGCGCGCGAAGGATTCTACATAGCAGTTCCAGAGGATCAAAACGAAGCTCTTGCCATTGTTCAAGAATTTACCGCTTTTTTTGAATCTGACACCATCGAGAAAATTGGACATAACCTCAAGTACGACCTCCATGTATTACACAATTATGGTATGGAAGTTAAAGGTCCACTTTTCGATACCATGATTGCCCATTACTTGATTCAACCTGAATCAAAACAAAGCATGGATTTCCTTTCAGAGTATTATTTAAAATACCAACCCGTTTCCATCGAAACATTGATAGGGAAAAAAGGAAAAAATCAAGGAAGTATGCGGGATATTCCTGTGAATGAAGTATGTAATTATGCGTGTGAAGATGCCGACATTACCTTTCAGTTAAAAAAAATCATTGAACCACAAATTCAAAAAGATCACCTCAAGGAATTATTTTATCAATTAGAAATGCCCTTGGTTCCTGTACTTCAAAAAATGGAACGTGAAGGAATTGCCATAGATGTTTTGGCCCTTCAAGAGTATTCAAAAAAATTAGAAATTGAGTCCAAAGAATTAGAAATCGAAATCAAAGCAATTGCTGGTGTAGATTTCAACTTAGATTCTCCCAAACAATTAGGAGAAGTGTTATTCGACACCATGAAAATTAATTCAAAAGCAAAAAAGACAAAAACAGGTCAATACCAAACTTCCGAAGATGCATTGGAGCAGTACCGCAATGACCATCCAATAATCGGGAAAATTTTAGAATACCGACAAAATAAAAAATTGAAAAGTACCTACGTTGATCCTTTGCCATTGTTGAGAGACCAAAAAGACAACCGCGTACACACCAGTTACATGCAAACAGTAACTTCCACTGGAAGGTTAAGTTCGAACAACCCAAACTTACAGAACATTCCTATTCGAACCTCCAAAGGAAAAGAAATTAGAAGGTCGTTTATCGCTCGAAATACTGATTTTCAGTTAATGGCTGCCGATTATTCCCAAATAGAACTTCGCATCATTGCTGCATTAAGTCAAGACCCAACAATGGTCAATGACTTCAAAAAAGGAATTGACATTCACACAGCCACTGCGTCGAAAGTATTTCAAGTCGCATTGGAAGACGTTACAAAAGATCAGAGAAGTGCTGCAAAAGCAGTAAATTTTGGAATTATCTACGGGCAATCAGCCTTTGGGTTATCTCAAACCTTAGGCATTCCGAGAGGAGAAGCAAAAGCAATTATTGATAGCTACTTCGAACAATATTCGACCATAAAATCCTTCATGGACCAACTTGTGAACAACGCCAGAGAAGTAGGTTATGTAGAAACCATTATGAACCGAAGAAGGTATTTGCCAGATATTAACTCAGGCAATGCCATTGTAAGAGGCTATGCTGAACGCAATGCCGTAAATGCTCCCATACAAGGATCTGCAGCAGACATTATCAAACTGGCCATGATTGCTGTTGAAAAAGCAATGAGCGCGCAACAATTGCACTCCAAACTATTGCTTCAAGTGCACGATGAATTGGTGTTTGATGTGCACAATTCTGAAAAAGAAATCATGCAACAATTGGTCAAAGAAGCAATGGAAAATGCGGTAAAACTAGTTGTCCCAATGGAAGTTGAAGTAAAACTTGCCCAGAATTGGTTAGACGCACATTAAATACTTGTGTAAAATGAAGGGGTCATTCGTACAATGCATTCAAATTCTACTCATTGGACTTAGTTCGATCGGTATTGGATTTACGCAAGGCGCTTCAGACAATCAATTACTTTGGAAACTTACACGAAAAGGATCTAAAAAAGTAAGTTACCTGTACGGAACTTTTCACAGCAATGATCCACGCGTATTCCGATTTTCAGACAGTGTCTACGCTGCCTTAGAAAAATCGTCGGCTTATGTACTCGAGGCAGATATTTATAGCTTGTTCTATGAAATAGACGCGCGCATAAAAAAAACAACCATGCGGTTTGATGCTTCAGGGAAACCGTTCACATTGAATCGCAATGCAAGTAAAACACGTTACGGTGATGAAAATGGTCGGCCTCAATTTTTAGACCTCTATTTTCAGTTATTGGCACTCAATTCCAATAAAAAATGTATTCCTTTAGAAACCATAGAAGGACAACTTTCAATTCTAGAAATCATCAATGAAAATAATAAAACGCCTTTACAAACACTCGAAAAAATAAACGAAGAAAAAATTTTACAAACCTATTTAAACGGGAATATCGAATCCATCCGACTGCTTATTGAACGACAATTAGCTGGAAAAAAGGAAGCCTATCAACTTTTGATTAACGAGCGTAATTTTATCATGGCGGATGGATTAGACACCTTATTCCGAAAAGAAAATTGTTTTGCAGCAATTGGAGCAGCCCATTTATCAGGAACTGACGGCGTATTGCAACTATTGAAAGAAAGAGGTTACCGCATCCAACTAATACCCCCTACCTATACTACAAATACGAGCGATCCACAACTCTTTACCAACAAATACAATCAATTTATTTACAGCGATTCCACACTAGGAATCGTCATTCCATTTGGGAGCAAGCCTTACCTCCATTCGGAAACCTATTACCAAGAAATTATTTACCAAGAAATGGGTCAAGGAAATGCCTATTTGGTGGAAATTGAAAAAGTCCCTTCCAATTACCAGTTAGAAAGCTATGTCGACCGTATTTTTAATGGCCCCGAAAAAGCAAAAATACAACGAATTAAACTTTCACAAGGGACGATAGCTTATGAAGGAATCGCGCAACTATTTGGAATTGGAGATGCATGGCGTCGCGTATTCATCCATCGCAATTACTTAATCAAACTTACCTGTTACGGCGGAAATAAATTTATGAATTCCGATCGCTCCCAACGATTTTTTAATCGCGTAAGACTTTTTTAAGAAAATCAAAACTATTTTCTCTAACTCACGTAAAACCAAAAACTATCCAAAAGTTTTATCGCAAAATTCAATGGATAAATTGGTGAAAGAATGTTAGAGAAAAAATAAAACTATGCTGCAACGTTACATTTTTCCAAAAATCCAATCTCATTTGGAAAAGCACCCAATCCTTCTTTTACTTGGGAGTAAAGGAGTGAAAAAGTACGAAATGATTTGTTCCGCAATACAAGATCAAGAAGAACTATTGCACATTGATTTTTCCAAAAAGAAAAACAGAACACATTTCGAATCAGTTGGAAAAGAAGCGAGTTATTTGCCCCTCTTCAAAGAAAAAAAATACATTGTACTTCAAGAAGCACAGTATTTGGTTTGTCTCCAACACATCATCGAAGAGGTATTGACAAAAAATTATCCGATCCGATTGATCTTACTTTGTTCGTATGAGCCGATCCTAGATAAAGTATTGCGCGATGTACTTATCATGGAGGGATTAGAAATGAAAGTCTATCCTTACCTTTTCCAAGAAATGGCGCAACATCAAGGCGTTATCGAATTCGACAAACACCTTGAAACACGACTTGTATATGGCAATTATCCAGAAATACTTTCACACCCAGCGCAAGCGGAAAAATATTTACTCGAATTAGTAAAAACATCCATTTTTACCAACTTAAACCCCAATGAACGCATCAATAAGGGCGATAAATTGCTTAAAATGGTTCAATTACTTGCCTTTGAAATGGGAGAACCTATCTCCTACTACGACATCGGTCAGCGTTGTGGATTGGACAATGAAACCGTTGAACGTTACATTGAACTTTTGGAAAAAGCATTCCTACTTAAAAAAGTCCCTTCCTTTTTTAACGATAAAAAATACGAGTTGAAGAAAACACACGTGGTGTTCTTTTTAGACAACGGCTTTCGAAATGCGGTGATACAAAATTTTAATCCGTTGGATTTACGGAATGATGTTGCAGCATTGTGGAAAAATTGGCTGATTGCAGAACGTATCAAATGGAATGAATTCAACGGAATAAAACGGAATTACTACTTTTGGAGAACCCATACCAAACAACAAATGGATTTTATCGAAGAAGAAAACGGAAAAATTGCAGCCTATAAATCTTTGTGGGACAAACGGAAAAAACCTAAATTTCCGGCATCCTTTCAAAGTTATTATCCCGAAGCAGGACTTTTCGCATTGAATCGATCGACTTATTGGGGGTTTTTAAGTAAAAAATAATATGGCCAGATCCACTCCCTCCATCCGTTTGTTCATCACAGTTTATAAGAATACACGTTTCTTGAAGAAAGTTCTAGATTCAGTAGCGCAACAAACTTACACCAACTTTAAGGTATCCGTCCTAGAAGATGGAGATTCCATCGAAATGTCGGAATTCATTAAAAATATACACTATTCATTTCCAATTGAACATCATACGCAGGAAGATTTAGGTTTTCGAAAAAATAAAATCTTGAATGTTGGTTTGCGCAATGCCACTGAAGATTTAATCGTATTTATTGATGGCGACTGCGTGCTTCACCCAAGTTATTTGTCCACTTATGCAAAGTATTATGATTCAAACACAGTCCTCTTTGCGAAACGAACTAATTTGGACGAAACAACAAGCAAACAACTGTTGGAAACCACAACCATTGTGCCTTCAAAATGGAAAATGTTGCGCAACGGAAGTACCCGCATAGAAGATAGTGTACGTTTGCCTTTTAAGCCCATCTTCACCACCAAAAAACCAAGACTATTGGGCTGTAATATGGCCATCCCATTAACGATTTTAACATCGATAAATGGGTTTGACGAAGATTATGAAATGACAGGCTATGGTGAAGATTGCGACATCGAATGGCGCATTCTAAAAGCTGGCTACACCTTTAAAAATTTAAAATACCACAGCATTCAATTTCACCTTTACCACGAACGACCTGAACGTGAAGATCAAACTGCCATCAGTCGAGCAATGTACCATGCAAAAATTGCAGAAGGAACCTCTTATTGTAAAAATGGGTTAGAAAAAATTAATTGATCAATCAATTTATTAAAACAAAAAAGCTAGCTCAAAAGCTAGCTTTTTTGTTTTGTCATATTCTCTATTTATTCAATTACAATTGATCTAACTTCATTTAGATTTTCTCCAACAATCTGAACCATGTATTTACCAGTTTGTAAACCCGAAAAATTTAAATTCATTTGTTCTGCATTTACTGAAACTGTTTTGATGGTTCTTCCAGTCATGTCTACTAATGAGATTGTATTCGCTCCTGAAATATTTTCAAGCGTTATGATTCCATT
>CAMCQL010000027.1 GCA_945877005.1 Chryseobacterium gleum | reverse complement strand
TTGAAACAATTGCAAAAACTAAGCTCGGAATATCAAAATCAGAAGTAAAAAAAATCATTTTAGAAGTTGGAACCAGCCTAGGAATAATTGATCCTTTTCCAGAAGTTGACACTCGATTCATTACACTGTTAGACGATGCATTAAAAAATAAAACCTACAATGAATTTGTCTTGAAGTTAACAGGGCAACAATTTGGAGTTGATAGCATCGCATATGAAAAAATACTGAAAGAACGCTTGTACTTTCTTCAAATCGATCGAGAAGAAATCACATCAAAAAATCAGAATGCATTTACAAGACAAGACGTTATAAATAGTCAAAAAATACGTTCTGCTCAACAATGGATGCATAGCTTAAAATTATTTAATTCATTGAGTAAAGAGTCATTTTTTAACACAACGCCTGGGTACTCAGAAATTTTCAATACCAAGGAATTCTGGCACAAAAATGCATTTATTGCTATTCAAAATTATGTAGAAGATCAATTGCAAAAATTGACAATTTCTTCAGATACAGATTTATGGGAAACAAAAATCAATAATTGGCAACAAGGAAATCTAACGGGTTATATTTGGTGCAGTATTTATAGAAATGACCTTTTAGCTGGAAGAATGCTTTCGCTTCATTTTGGTGTTTCAAAAGATGCTTCAATTATGACGGGGCTTTTACCTGATTGGAAGGATTTTAAAAACTTACAATATCCAGGTCTATTTCAATCTATATTTAAAAATTGTTTAAAAGATTTTGTCATAGAATACCGAGAAAACCTCATCAACTATCCTAGTTTAAAAGTGTGGGATGGAAAAAATATGAAGGGGAAACATACGCTCGTAGAATTACTAGACAACTATCCATGGTTCTATGAATTTGGATACCAAATGGACGAAATTAATTTTAATACGACGATAGAAGAAATCTTTAACGATCCTTTTTGTTTTATAGATCATTTTGACATCATTTTTAATTTATTCAATGGACTATTCGAGGTAATCGATAGAGAATACAGGTATCTTTTAAAACAAAATTTTAGTTTAGAATCAATCGAATCAAAATCAATTGAAAAATTAGAATCGTTAATTCCTACCTGTTTAAATTATGGATTATCATTTCAAAATTCAGATATTCAAGGAAGTGGGATTGAAGGAAAGCTATATTTAGAAATTGAACAAACCATCAAATCCTATCCAGTAATTTTCAATGTTGGATTTCATCAAAATTACCAAACAAACCAAATCTACTTTAAAATAGAAATCTCTTGCGGAGGGAACTTTGAACCAGAATTTCATCAACTCCTTGGAAATGTTTTAGAAACATTTAATGAATGGGAATTTGAAAATTCACATGCTTATTTTATTCCTTCAAGGTTATTTATAGTTACAGAAATAGATGAAATTGAAAGTTTTGATGCTTGCAAAATAGTTGAAAAATTACTGAATGATTTTACGCTTCAATGTGCTACCAATGATTTACAACTTTTTAATTTAAAGCTAAATACTCCTGAAATTGAATTACATCAATCAAAAATTGACCAACAACTTGAAGGATTAATGCCAACTATTCAAACACTTTCTTCGAATAAAATTTATTCTATTCGAAATTGGATGAAAAAATTAAGGTACGTAGACAGTGTTTACTCAAATAAGATAACTCCACACAATTTATCATGGGGGCTTGAACAAAAAAACAATCAATTAAATGTTGGTGTAATTCTAGAAATCGAAAATGCGCATAAAGGAGCTGAAATTACAGATAAAGTAATACAATTTAACAAGTTATATCCAGATACAGAATATACTTCTTTATCAGCACATTCAATAGAGGATGGAACATGGTTAGAAGATACAATTACCCAATACCTTCAAGCATCATCGAACAAAAAAGGATCAGGAGTCAATCAAGCAGCTATCAATAATTCCGGAGCATGGTGTGCTGATTCTAAAGAAAAAAATGCATGGATAGAACTAAATTTAAATGAACCAGTATTTTTCCTAGGATTAAAAATTCAAGGAGCTCCAAATGGGAATTATGCTCCAAAAGAAATAAAAATCTCGTATAGTTTTGATGGGAAAAATTGGAACGAATACAACACTTTTCAAATAAATATTGAAGAAAATCAAATTCAAGAAATTCAATTTCCACCTATAATTGCAAAATACTTAAGAATTTACATAACAGATTTTAATAACAGTCCTGGCTTACGGATCGATGCATGCATAAAAACAATTGAACCAACTCGTGTGGAACTTAAATGGATGCAACCACTTGAAAACTTAAAAGAACTTGACACAGCATTTGCAACCATTCCTGATAAAATATCAAAAATCAAAGAATTTTTTGCTCAAAAAATAGGGATATAATAAGACCGTTGCAAAAGTTATAAATCAAGGCGGATTAAAAATTTAAAACCGGTTCCGATAGGTATCGGAATTACTTTTATAAATGAGGATGTTAAATTTTTGATTCAACGTTTAGTTAGTGGCTTTTCAACGGTCTTATAATTTAAAAATGAACGCATTACATACAAGAAAAGCTAACTAAAAACATTATTTCTAATTAAACATCAAAGAAATAAACATAAATAAAACAAAAGCTTGCTATTTTTTTATAGCTTTGTATTTTTTTATTTTTTTGAAAATAAAATTCAACCCCACTAAAAAACTAGCGTTATATGAGTAAAATGAAACTTTCCGAATTCAGTTTTGATATTCCGGAAGAACGCATTGCATTATACCCTTCAGAAAATAGAGATGAGGCTAAATTAATGGTCATCGATCGAAAGTCTGGAAAAATAGAACACAAGTTATTTAAAGACATTATCAATTATTTTGATGATGGTGATGTGATGATCACGAATAACTCGCGCGTATTTCCTGCAAGAATGTACGGAAATAAAGAAAAAACAGGCGCGAAAATTGAAGTTTTCTTATTGCGTGAATTAAATAGAGAAAGTTTACTATGGGATGTTCTAGTAGATCCTGCTCGTAAAATTAGAATTGGTAATAAACTCTATTTTGGTGACGATGATTCTTTAGTCGCTGAAGTAATAGACAATACTACTTCTAGAGGCCGTACTTTACGTTTTTTATTTGACGGTACCTATGAAGAATTCAAAGCGAAAATCACTGAGCTAGGTGAAACACCGCTTCCAAAATATATTACACGACCTGTTGAACCCTCTGACGAAGAACGTTACCAAACCATTTATGCAAAAGTAGAAGGAGCAGTAGCTGCACCAACTGCTGGTATGCACTTTTCAAGAGAATTATTAAAACGTTTGGAAATTAAAGGGGTAGACTTTGCTGAATTGACTTTACATGTTGGTTTAGGTTCGTTTAGAACTGTAGAAGTAGAAGACCTTACAAAACATAAAATGGACTCAGAACAGGTGATTATACCTGAAATGTGTGTAGAAATTGTAAATAAAGCAAAGCTAAACAAAAAACGTGTATGTGCCGTTGGAACTACGACAATGCGCGCAATTGAAACTTCTGTTTCAACAGAAGGTACACTAAAACCTTTTGACGGTTGGACAAACAAATTTATTTATCCTCCTTATGATTTCAGTATTGCGGATAGCTTGATTACTAATTTTCATACCCCACTTTCTACATTGCTAATGATGATTTCAGCATTCTGTGGACACGATTTAATGACCGAAGCTTACAAAATTGCTTTGGCTGAAAATTACAGATTTTACTCCTATGGTGATGCAATGTTGATTATATAAAAATTAAGAAATATAAGAAAAGAAAAACCGCTCTAAAGGCGGTTTTTTTATTTGACTTTTTTTAAGAAATACAATATTTATATCGCTAATACGTTTAAAGAATAATTACTGAACAAAGACGTTCAAATTTTTTTAATAAATATATTAATTTTTAATTATGAAACTACTTAAATCTCCTGCTTTTGCTATCATAATAAATATTTTAGCATTCTCAAGTACTTTGATATGCTTAATATTCGTTAGTATAGAAACTTCCTTAAATCTGTTTATAGTGTCTTTAATACTATTTTTTATTTTGCTAATAATCAATATTATACTCAAAAATTGGAAATATGTTCTTATCAATCTCTTAATACTAATAGCTTCATTATACGGAATTTATAAATATATTGATTGGGCAACATTAAAAATGTATCAAGGTGACAACATTGAGCTTAAAAATGGTGATATAATTTTCCAAACTTCTAAATCATCGCAAAGTAGAGCAATTCAAATCGCTTCAAAATCTATTTATTCACATGTTGGTATAATTTACACAAACGACAATGAACATTATGTTTTTGAAGCGAGTAGTAAAGTAAAATTAACACCATTGGACAAATGGATTAATAATGGAGTTGATGGAAAATATGTTGTCAAAAGAATAAAAGATTCCGAAAAAATTTTAACTCAAAACACTTTAAAAAACATGAAATCAGTCGGAGAAAATTTTAAAGGTAAAAACTATGATAAATACTTTAACTGGTCTGACAATGAATTATATTGTTCTGAATTAGTTTGGAAAATTTATAAAAAAGCAGTTAAAATAGAGCTTGGAAAGCTAGAAAAAATCTCAGATTTAAATCTAAATAAAGAAGTAATTGATCAACTAAACATAAGATATAAAGGGAAAGTTCCTTACAATGAATTACTAATTACACCTGCTCAAATTTTCAATTCTGATAAACTAATTACAATTTACAATAATAATTAATTTAATATCATTAATATTTAATCATTTGATAAGTTAAGCTATTTTTCAATTAGGCTTATCTATTATTTGTTTGCAAAAAAGATGTTTAGAGATAAACAAAAAAATTATAGCTATTTACTAATCAACTCAAATAAAGGATTTAAGTTCGGAGAGATTATAATTTCAATCCTTCTGTTTTTTGCTTTATCGTTTAAGTCAATTGGATGATATTCAGACCTTCCTGCTGCCATTAAAATTGTAGGATTTACCTGCATATTACTCGTCATTATATCTACAACAGAAGTTGCTCTCAAAACAGACAATTCCCAGTTATTCTTCGGATGGATTGAACTCGACATTTTATCACTATCTGTATGTCCCTCAACTATTATTTCTAACTCTTTTTCATTTTCCAATACTTTAGTTAGGTCCAAGATTGCTTTTCTTCCTTCAGGCTCTACTAACGTAGAACCAGTTTTAAATAGCAATTTTGCATCTAAACTCACATAAATTTTTCCGTTGCGTTCCTGAACTGTCAAACCTCTGTTCTTATAACCAAGTAATGCATCAGATACTTTGTTTTTTAATACACGAACAGCTTCGTCTTTGCGTTGCATCATCTCTTCAAGTTCAGTAACTCGTTTTTCACGCTCAGCTAACAATAATTGTTTTTGTTTTAACTCATCTTCAAGTTCTGTTAACGCCTCTTGTTTTCTATGTAACTCAATGTTTTTTGAATCCATATCCGACTGCATCTTTCTAGCACTTTTCGCAACAATCGCGCGATCTACCTCAAGGAGCTTTTCAAGTTGCATGTTTTGATCTACCATTTTTTGATACTGTATTGTCAATGAGCGTATCTTCTCACTGATCGCAACAGTATCTTTTTTGATTTTATCTACCTCATCTTTGATTAAATGGTAACTTGTTTCTAAATCATTTGACTTATTTTCGAAATGAATTGCTTTTTCTTTGTAAGCGATCAATTCTTCTTCGCACACTTTAGCTTTCTCTACAACATCCTTGTATTTTTTCATCGGGACACACGAAACTGCAAACAAGCAAACAACTAAAATCACTATTAAATTTAAACGCATCGAAAAAAAATTAAATATTTTGCGAAACTAACCAATTTTGAGAAAGTATCACTTAAATCTTCCGTTGAAAAATGTTAAAACAAGGGGCATGCCAAGCGACTTTTGTCCACAGAACTACAATTTGAATACATCAAAGAAACTTCATGAGAAAACATACTTACGCGTTGAATGTCAGAAAACACATAATCAAAAGAGTATCCAAAAACAACGCCTTTAGGTAATTTAGCTTGAAACAATCCTACAAATGCATCTTGATTTCTAAATCCTGCACCGACTTTAAACATAGAATAAAAATCCAATGTGGTACATATATCTATTGTTAATGGTGAATTCACTGTTTTTTTTATCAATAAATTAGGAATTAATGTAAAGTCCTCGGAAAGCTGAAATTTAACCCCAGAAGTCAACATCCAATGCAAATGGAACCCAGATGCTTCACCTACATCTTTCCATTGACTAGAAGCAAGTTCTTCAAAACTCAAACCAATATAATAATTTTTAGTATTCCACCACAAACCCATTCCTACTAAAGGTGTATATTGAGTTGTACTACGTTTCAATACTGGATCAGGTTGAAAAGTAGTTAATTGTGAACTATTAAAAATAAATTGCCTCAAACCACCTGAAATCCCAACTGACAAACGATTATCTTGTGTAAAATTCAAATGAAATGCATAATTCAATGCTAAATTATTTGTAGTAATTGGACCGAAATTATCGTTTAATAATTTGAATCCTATTCCATGCCTAGGACTGTATACTTTTTTTCGATTTGTTTCTAAATTATTGGAATACAAAACTGTACTGCTCCAAGGTGCTCCTTGAAAACCCAACCATTGAAGACGAGATAGAACCTTTAACTCAGAACAATTTTTAATGCCCGCATGGGCTGGATTTATTGCCATTGGATGCCATACCCACTGAGAAAATTGCGCATTTTGTTGCGACCAACAATCATTGGCAACCATTAAAATTAGTATAATTAATAATTGTCGCATTTACCTTACAATGGTTAAAGTTCCTTTCAAAGGTTCAGAATAAAACGGATCTCTCAGATTTATAATATAATACAAAACGCCTTCATCTACTGGAGTTCCATTGATGGAACCATCCCAAAATTTTTTATAATTATATCCTGTTGTTTCAAAAACAGTATGCCCCCATCGGTTCATTATTTTCACTGAACAATTTGGAAATTCCTCCAAAAATGGAATTTCCCAAGTGTCATTAATACCATCTGCATTCGGTGTGAAGGAATTCACAGGAATTAACTCTTTTCGTTTTACTTTTATCGTAACTAAATCGCTTAACGTACAACCTGATTTAGTTCCCACTAAAAAATAGGTAATCGTTTGACGAGGAGCAGCTGGAGTAGTTAGTAAATACTCATCTTCTAAGCCTATTTTTGGTGTCCAATAATAACCTTGAGCATCTGTAGATCCATTTAATGAGGTGACTTGTCCTTCCTCTATAAGTTGATTGGGACCAGCATCAACCCGAAACGAAATAACATTCAATGCAGAACTTAACGCTTCAACGACAATAGGGCATGTTGCTGAGGAATAACATGAGGTTTTCACTTTTAATACATCTCCCGTTTTTAATGACGCAGTTTCAAAAAAAGCGCTGTCTGTTGCTGCCTGTAAAACATCGTTTACGAACCATAAAAACTGAGAGGAATCTTTGCAATTTGAAGTTTCAACTTTAAACTTCGATGGGGATTTTGCACATAACTGCTGTGCAGGTGTTACCAAATTAATGGATGGTGTTGGGCGATCTATTCCAGAACCTTTCAATAAAACATCTATTTTAAGTTCTTCTGGACTTGAACTGTTAGCTCCCGTTAAGACGATGTAATATTTCGTGTTGGGAGTAAGTCCAAGGGCTTCTAATGTAAAATCAGAAGAAAGCTCTTTTTTAACTGATATTTTTATATACGTATCTGCATTGCATTCAATTCCTGCTTTAACAAGACCGATATTAAATGCAGAAGAAGGGAGTAACGATTTAAATGAAAGATTTGAAAATACCAATTGAACATCCCCTCCCGATGCTGAAGTAGTAAAAGTTAACCAAATAGTATTTGTTTGTTTGAACCCCAATAATGGCTCAAACATATCTTCTCCCACGAAATTAAAAGTAGCATTGTAATTATTTACAGTAACTTGATTCTCCGGACAAAGTAAAAGTGCTGCACTACATTGATCGTAACTTTCCTGCGAAAATGCAAATGAAGCAAATGCAAACACGAACATCCCAAAAAACCAACGACCAAAATTATCCATCCAGTTTTATAACGATAAATAGTTACAATTATTGTGCAAATTCAAGTTTGTTTTCTTTAAATAATATGCCAAATTGTTGTAATTCATTGAGAATAGGTGCATATACTTCTTTTTCAACAGGAATATGCACCCCTGTAAGATTGATTTGATCATTCAAAAGCATCTTTCCACAAATAGCGATTGGTAAACCAACAGTATTACTCATAGAAGTATATACTTGATTTTCACCAATATTTACCATGGATGAGGTTATCTTGTAACGTGTTGACTGTGAAGAATATTCAAATTCATGATACATCACTAACATGTCTTTATCGGTTGGCTCTAACACCCATTTTTTGGATAAAATTGATTCCAATAATTGGGCAGGCGATGCGTTTTTCAATCCTATTGGATTTGTATCATCAAATAAACCTAACCATTCAAACTTATGGAACAACTCCTCATCTTTTTTTGTGAAAAGTCGTTTGAACTTATTCTCCACAGATTCACCAGTTTGAAATGGTAAAAATGCATTGATAAAATTTCTAGGAGTAAGCTTCTCTGAGTTTTCTAATGTGTAACTATCTTCAGTCATACCTAATTGCACGAAAATATTCCAAGCTTTCGAAAAACCTGGCCTTCTCAATGTACCTCTATAAATAGTAGGAATTGTATCTAACTTATAAATTGGTCGATACGACAAAGAATTTCGATTGGCATAGCCTTCAAATACTCCATATCCTTCAATTTCAACTGTTTCTAATCTTTCAAATAATTTGCCGTAGGGAATGTACTTATATTCTTTCTCCTCAATAAAAGCAGCAGCAGGACCTTGTCCAGCAATAACAACATTTCTAGGATTCCACGTAAACTTATAATTCCATGGATTTGTATCGTTTGATGGAGCAATTAATCCACCACAAAAAGATTTAAAACTATGAATAACTGCATGTTTATCTGTTCTAATTTCGTCTAAAATCTGACAAGCACTCATGTGATCAATACCAGGATCAACACCAATTTCATTCATGATTAAAATACCTGCTTCTTTTGCAGCAGCATCTAAGCCTTTCATTTCTTCAGAAACATAAGAAGGTGTAATCAAATTGGTTTTTAATTCAATACAATCTTTGGCAACTTCAATATGAAAACGCGCTGGTAACATGCTGATTACTAAATCTGAACCTTCAATTTCAGGTCGACGTTCAGCCGGATTTAACGCATTAAACGAAAGTGCTACGGCATTTGGATGATCTTTTAATTTTTTACGTACCACTTCAATGTCTTGATCACAAACACGTAAACTCCAATTATATTTATCAGAATGATCTAAAAAATAACGAATTAAAGATGAACTTGATAGTCCAGCCCCTAGTAATAAAATTGTTTTCATTGGTCCCTACTTAAAAAATTAAAATCAACTAAATGATTCCAGTGCGAATTTAGGAAATAAGGAATGATAAACAAGAAATGTGAATGCGGATATTTCACCAAATTGCATCTCAAAACCATAACTTTTACAATTGGCATGTATTAAAATTATTGCTCAAAAACAAAACTCTTCAAACAAGTTGAAAAAGTAACACTAATTGATTAAAAATTCTAAGTAATTTCAGCCTTCTAAAAACCTATTTTATATCAACGAATGTATTTAAAATTCATTGTAATTCTCGTATCCTGCTTTTTATTAGTAAGTTGCGCAAGAACAAAAAAAAATCTCGAAATAAATCAATTGGATGAAATTAAAATGGATTCTAAAACAATGATTTACAATAAAGAACAATCAAACTTTATCGAAGGAACATATATTAAAGTAATTAGTTCCGACTCGAATCGTATTGTAATTGATGTTCCTGAAAATTTTATAGTGACTCCTGAAAATTGTACATCATGGCACATCGGTTGGGGAAGTGATTCTATCTATTATGATGCTGGAGTAGAAAATATTCGAAGTATCAAAGCAATGCAAGGAAATAAACTCCTATTAGGAGATTTGAAAAGGGGTACAGGATACCCAAGAGTCAACAAAAATATTGTATTTTGGAATTTTAACCAAAATTTCATCAAGCGAAGTCAAAAAAGCATCATAGCGCCTTCCAAATGGAAAGAATTTGCAGGAAAGAGTCTCGCATTTGCTGATATTGTATTGCCTCAAAACAACAAAAAATTCAAACTGATTTTTCAAGAATGTGATACTGTAAAAAGACAAGCCTACGCTGCAGAATCTACTGATTTAATTCATTGGGAACCGAGTAAAAAAGGAAACCCAATTTTAAGATATCACCAATTCAAAAACATACCATGGGCATCAGGAAATTACCAGTTGAAACAAGTACCGTTTATCAACGATATATTTTACTATAGAAACAAATGGTATTACATTTTTTCAGGATTGGATGAACAATTTCATAATTCTTTGGGAATCGGTTACAGCGAAGAAGTAGATGGAGAAATCATTGTACGGAAAGAACCGTTACTAACAAAAGGAGTTTCAAAATCTTGGAACGAAAAAGGAAATTTTAGCGGCGAAATTATACACAAGTACGGTACTTTTTTACTCGCATTTACAGGCGTAGACTATTACGGAAAAGAAAGTGTAGGGATGGTTTTTTCAAAAGATTTAATTCATTGGAAATATGCTCCTAAAAATCCAGTGATTGATCTACACAAGGGATGGAGAAGTAAACTGGAAAGTTCTGAAGTTGATTTGATTACATGGAATAAACAACAACTTGATTTCATTGTTTCTGGAACAAAAAAACTACGCTACAACCCAACCGATACAAGCATCTACTCTCTTAATTTTAAACACAATACTGGAAATGTAGACGATGCGCAATTGGGAAGATTCACAAGTAACAACCGAGGAAAAACATTCAACCAACATAAAAATAATCCAATCATCGTGAATGATTACTCTGATGCCTCAGAAAATGAACACATGGGTGGAAATATTAAATTCATCAAATGGAACGGATACCTGTATTATTTCTATCAGGCCAAAACGAGTCAAAACGAATTGAAATATTCAATTTATGTGAAATCGAAAAAATTATCTAAATAATCTCCATTTCAATTGAAAGCATCTAAATTCCTCAAACAATATGCATTACTATTAGTGATTGTAGCTTGGGGTATCATTCTTAGATTTTTTAATTTATTTGAACTCCCTTTGACCCACGATGAATTCAGCACTTTATTTAGAACAAATTTTTCCTCCTTTGATGAACTCATCGAAAAGGGAATCAAGGTGGACGCTCACCCTGCGGGACTACAAGTGTTTGTCTATTATTATAAATTAATCTTTGGTACAAAAGAGTGGGTATTAAAAATCCCCTTCTTGATTTTTGGCGTTGGTTCTATTATACTAATCTACAACCTATTTTCTAAATGGTATAACAACACGTTGGGACTGATAAGTGCGGCCTATTTAGCAACATTACAATATTTTGTGATGTATAGTCAAATAGCTAGACCCTATTCAAGTGGTTTGTTTTTCGTTTTATTACTTGTTTACTTGTGGAATAAAATCATAATTAAAAGTGAAAATCATTGGAGAAATTATATTTTTTATGGATTAACCTCTGCATTGTGTTTTTACAATCATCATTTTTCTGCACTTTTAGCAGGTATAATTTCGATCACTGGAATTGTGCTATCTGACAGCAAACAGAGATTTAAAATAATAATTACGGGGATTTTCATCACTTTACTTTACGTGCCACACCTCCCTATTTTATTCGCCCAACTAAAATTAAAAGGACTCTCAGATTGGCTTAATCCTCCAAATGCATCCTTCATTTCAAATTATTTCTCCTACGTTTTTCAATTTTCTTACATCGTAGCAATCGTACTCATTGGAATTTTTACGCTATCACTAATTACTTTTCAGAAAAAGCACTATTTTTCAAAAATTACGTTTGTTAATTTTGTTTGGTTTACATTACCTTTTGCAATTGGATTCTTCTATTCCATCTACATTGCTCCTGTCTTACAATATTCAGTGCTTATTTTTAGTATGCCTTTCCTATTCCCTCTTCTATTAGGAGGCATCAAAGAACAGAAATTAATTATTAAATGGATACTTGTAGTAGGTGTATTGGCTATTAATACTTATTCACTTATTAAAGAGAGAAAACATTTTGAATTATTTTACACTTCATTTTATAAAAAAAGTAAGGAAGATGGTATTTTACTAAACCCAAAAACAACTAACTACTTAATTGATGGTGAGAATATTCATAAAAAAATACTGAACCATTATCTGTCAAAAAACGCAATTAAAAACAAAATCATTTGGGCAGATCAATTTGATAATTATTCAACATTCATTCAATTCCTACAATCTACTAAAAAAGACTACTTCTATTATTCTGCAGTTTTCGATGCTGATCCAACCTTAATCCCTCTGATTTTAGATTATTATCCAGAAATTATTTTTCAAAAAAACTACTACAGCGGAACCAATTATTTGTTCAAAAAATCGAATATAAAACCTAATAATTCAAGTTATTACGAGAAATTTAACCATTCTATAAATAATATCAGTTTTTCAATAGATGCAGAATACTCCAAGAATTATGTTATAAAACTAAGTGAAATCATACCGCAACCCACAAATTTCATAGATATCTCACTAGAAGTAAATGAATTGTATACAGGTAATCCAAGTTTAGTGAGTGTAATTCAAGACGGGGATAGTACCATAGATTGGAGAGGAATGAACCTCAACTCGCAAAAAAACAATCTACAAAACCGTAAAATAAAAATACATTTGCCAATAAAAATGTCTGATATTCAATTAAATAAGAAAAATCTGATGTTTAATACGTATGTATGGAAAAAGAAAGGTGAAAAGCTCAATATTCTGAATTATAACATACAAATTAGAAAAGGAAATCCGTTGATTTATGGAATGTTTTATCCTATTTAAAAGTTGATGAAGCTATTTTCTTCTATTTAAGAAAAAATCTGTCATTAATTTACCACTCTGTTCTTCCATAATTCCATTTATTACTAATGTTTTAGGATGAAACAGAGAAGGATGAATCCTACATGCACCTCGTTTTTCATCTCTTGCAGCATATACAATTTTTTCAATTTGAGACCAATAGAGTGCTCCTGCGCACATGCAACAAGGTTCTAGCGTAACATACAATGTACAACCATGTAAATATTTTGCGCCTAAATAATTAGCAGCAGCAGTAATCGCGAGCATTTCAGCATGCGCAGTTACATCTGTTAATTGTTCGGTTAAATTATGTGCTCTCGCAATAATTTGTTTATTTGCAACCACTACAGCACCTACTGGAATCTCTCCTAAATCAACTGCTTTCTGTGCTTCTTGAAACGCTTGCTTCATAAAATAAGCATCGTCGAACGGCTGAATCATAACAGACTAATCGTTCAATTTTAATACTGCTAAAAAGGCTTCTTGGGGAACTTCTACACGTCCAACTTGACGCATACGTTTTTTACCTTCCTTTTGTTTCTCTAACAACTTACGTTTACGAGAAATATCCCCTCCGTAACATTTTGCAGTAACGTCTTTTCTTAATGCTTTGATTGTTTCTCTAGC
>CAMCQL010000026.1 GCA_945877005.1 Chryseobacterium gleum | reverse complement strand
AATGATGTTAAAAGTTACTGTTATCCGAAGTCAAGTGGTTTATCAGTACGTTGTGTCAAGAATAAATAAGTTTCTTCAAATGCTTTTTTATAAATTTCTCTACTTGAATCGTTTGATGACACTTTCTCAAGTGTGATTATTTTGTTTTCGGGTTGGATTATCAAATAATTTGTGCAAAAAAGTTTTGAAAATTCTATATCGTGAGTACTGATTAAACAAAGTTTATTTTTTGATTTAGTTATTTTAGACAATAACGAAAATAGTTTCATTTTATTTTCAGGGTCTAAAAATGAAGTCGGTTCATCTAATAAAATATAAGGAGTATCTTGTGCAAGCGCTCTAGTAATTGAAATCAATTGACGTTCGCCATCACTCAATAAAGAGGTGTCTTTCTCTAATAGGTCGTCTACCATCGTAAATGAAATGGCATCTTTTATGATTTCTTTATCTAGAGAGGTTAATTTCCCAAAAAAGTTTGTGTGTGGAATTCTTCCTTTTGAAATAAACTCATATGAAGTTAAGTAAGGAACGCCATCAAATCTTGATGGAACAAACGCAATTAATTTAGCTTTTAAAATCGGGTTAACAAAATTCAGATTTTGATTGGCTATAGTTATTTCGCCTGATAATGGCTGAATTTCACCTATCAATGTTTTTAAAAATGTTGATTTACCAGCGCCATTTTTCCCAACCAAACAATATAATTCACCTGTATTTAATGAAAGGTGTTCACACTGTAAAATTGGTTCTTTAAAACCTATTAGTAAAGAATTACATGTTATCATGGATTCGTTTTTTTAGAAGTAACCAAACAACAAATGGTGCGCCAATTAATGAGGTAATACTATTAAGTGGAAGTTGAACAATGTCTTCAAATAATAAAATAATACAATCACAAAAGAGTAAAAAGACACTTCCAATTAAAGCACTTGCAACAAGTAAAATGGTATGGTTTGTTGTTTTTAACCAAATTTTCACAAGATTAGGAACAGCTAAGCCAACAAATGAAATTGGACCACAAAATGCAGTTGTTACCCCAGTAAAAACAGCTGTACTTATGATTATTAGTACACGTGTCTTATTTAATTGGATGCCTAAATGTTGTGCAATTGTTTCTCCAAGAACGATTGCATTCAATGGTTTTATGCATAAAATAATCATTAGAGTTGCAATTAAAAATGCCAATAGAATAAGTGGGATTTGTTCTATGTAAACATGTTGTAAACTCCCGAATCCCCAGAAATTATATGTTTGTATTTTTTCTGCGGTTGTTTGGTTTTCGATTATTTGGATAATTGAATTTGTAAAACTGCCTAGCATCATTCCAATGATTAATAAGGTTGTTTGTTGGCGTATATATTTACTGAAAAATAAAATTATGATAGAAAAAATAAGCGCTCCAAAAACACCTACAGAAATGATGTCCCAATCAGTCGAGAAAAATTGAACACCTGCCATGGTGTATAATGCAACGAATAGGGAAGATCCGCTCGTAATACCTAAAATAGATGGACCAGCTAATGGATTTTTAAAAAGTGTCTGCATGAGTAGACCTGCTATAGAAATACTACTCCCAGCGAGTATTGCCGTTAAAGTTCTTGGTAGACGAAGATCTTTAAAAAGAATAAGTGCATCGGTATTTGAAAAGTTAAAATTCCAAATAAATTTTGCCCCATTCAAATGAAACAATAATAAGCTAATTAATAGAGCAAATACTGAAACTAATTTAAACGTATATGTTTGTTTGGTCATGGAGCTAATTTTTTATAGAAAAATAACTGCGAATTCTTTGGATCTCTATCATGTGAAATAATGATTAGATCTTGGAGCAAACGATGAGGTAGAAGGGTAGAATACTCCCAAAAAAAGTTCGTATTATGAGAGTAGCAATAAACAGATTTATTTCTGAAAGCACTAAATTTTTCATAGTGTTTATTTTGTTGAGAGAGTTGGGATAGAGAAGTTGAACCAGGGTTGATCCAAACAGCTGCATTCTTATGTTTTTGCAGACATTTTTCAAGTGAAAGTTTCACACTTCCATGTCCATTTGAATGTTGTTCAACATAATTCGCATTTGCATCCTTGAGTAATGTAGCATTGTAACTTTTACCAGCTGGGAGATACCAATTGTCTCCGATTAAAGCACCAGATAACACTGTTTTTCCCTTGCTATTTTTTTTGAAAGTCGACCGCAAAGTATTGTATTTTTGAGCTACATTTTGAACATATTTTTCTGCTTTTTTTTCTGTTCCAGTAAGGAATCCATATAAGTAGATCCATGCTAGTTTACCCATAGGTGTTGCTTCATTCCAATCATAGTTTGGGATACACGCTGTATGAAGTAACTGAAATTTCCTTTCGTTAGGGGGAGGAGTACCAAATCCAGAGTAACTAATTACATCACACTTTAGTCGAGCTATTTTTTCTGGATTTATTTCTTCTACTGAACCAAATTCAAAGATTTTTTTTTGTTGAATTAGTTTCAGAACAGAATTGTTATGAATATAAATTTTATTAGAAACTCCTTTGATTTTAGAAATTCGGCCCAATACGTTTAACATTCCAATTTGATTACTCGATAAAGCAACCAAATTCTTAATGGGTGTATGAATTATTTCGTATTCATTTGATATTGAGATTTTTTTTTGGTTTGGGATTAAGGCAAACTTTTTTTCAATTTTATGAGATGTAGGAGAGATAATTTGAACTTCTGTAAAATTATCGTGTAGGTATATTTTTAGATAATTTGCAAATGGCACTATGTTTTTTTTTGTTGATTGCTTGCTTATTGAATTACGTTGATTGCAACCCAAAAGCGAAAAGTATAAGAATAAAAAAACGTAAAATCTCATTTTAAATTAGCGGAAAAAATATGAATGTAGTTCAAATGTAAATAACAAATCATTCAAAAATAGATAAAGCGAATTTCTAAATGTATTTTTGTGTAAATTCTGTTTATGAAATCAATAAAACAGAAAAAAAGTTCACTATGAAATTTGAAGACTATCGTATTTCTACAAAGATAAAAAAACAATTGTCAGTGATGGGGTTTGTAAGGCCAACTGACATTCAATTTAAAGCCATTGAACCAATTTTACAGGGAGAAGATGTTTTAGCAATTGCACAAACAGGTACAGGAAAAACTGCCGCATTCGCAATTCCAATTCTCGAAATGTTAGAACGATCAAAATCAAAACAGGAGAAGAGTTCAGGGATTCAATGTTTGGTATTGGCGCCCACAAGAGAATTAGCATTACAGATTACAAATGTATTTATTGAAATAGGGAAAGAGTTAAGTGTAATCAGTACTTCAATTTATGGAGGTGTAGAACAGGACGCTCAGATTTCAAAATTAGAAGAAGGGGTTGACATTTTAGTTGCAACACCTGGCAGAATGTTTGACCTAGTTTCACAAGGACATTTGTCGTTGAGCAATGTTAAAATTGTATGTATTGATGAAGCTGATTTAATGCTTGATTTAGGTTTTATTAAAGATATTAATGACATGATGAAATTTGTGCCATCTAACCGTCAAACATTGTTCTTTTCAGCGACAATTAGTAAGCATATTAAAAAACTAGCTTATTCAGTTGTGCGAAATGCGATACGTATACAAATTTCACCCAAGAATCCAGTCGCTAAAAATATTCAACATGCAGTTGTATTTGTGGAAATGGATCACAAGCGTTTCTTTTTAGAAAATATTTTAAAGGAATATGAAGAAAGTAAATTTGTGGTATTTGTAAGAACTAAAGTAAGAGCAGAACGTGTAGTTGCAGCAATGGATCGTGTTGAAATTCACACCGAATTTTTACATGGAGGTTTAGATCAAAAAGAACGTTTTTTGGTATTAGATCGATTTCGAAACGGTGAAAACAGGGTGTTGATTACGACAGATGTTGCAGCCCGTGGGATTGATATTCCAAATGTAGAGTATGTGATTAATTATGATTTGCCTGATGTTGCTGAAAATTATGTCCATCGTGTTGGAAGAACAGGAAGAGGTGAACGAAAGGGGCAGGCATTGGCTTTTTGCAGTAAGGAAGAACGTGTGTTTTTAGAGGAAATAGAAGCTTATACTGGGGAGGAAATAATGCATTATGATTTGAATGAATGGGAATACAAAGACATTCTCAAGGATACAGAAGAAGGAGGTTACAATTGGCGAAAATTGATTAATGATGCAAATAAAGAAGATGGTACAGAAGATGCGTGGGATTAATTTAGTTGTACTTTTAATAATATTCAGTTCTTATTCAAGTAGTTTATTAAGTCAATATAAAAATAGATGTTCCGCTGTTACTCATAAAAATAGTAGAAGAAGTCAGAATCCTATGTTAATAATAATTGATAGCATTGGTGAAAGTCAACTTACATTAAAGATGAGTGAGAATAGTAGCCGTAAAAGAGGAAAATTGTTCATTCCTGTTGTTGTTCATGTTCTATGGAATACTGCAGATCAAAATATTTCGGACGAGCAGATTCAATCTCAAATAGATGTTTTAAATGGAGATTATGGAAGACGAAATAAGGACGTACTTCCAGAGACTCATCCTTTTTATCAATACGGAGGCGGATTGGACATTCACTTTTTTTTAGCGGAAAGGGACCCCAATAATCGGTTATCTAGCGGAATCGTTCGCACAAAAACTACGATTACAGAATGGGAAGATAATGACAAGATGAAATCTATCAATACAGGGGGGTCTGACTATTGGGATTCCAGAAAGTATTTAAATATCTATGTAGTAAAGTTTAAAAATGATTTAGGTCTTCTTGGATACGCATGGCCTCCTTCTGATTTGAGTGCCTATCCTGAAACAGATGGAGTAGTAATTGATTTTCGAGCATTTGGGACAAAAGGTACCGCAGGAAGTGAGGACTTTAATGGATATGCGCTTGGAAGAACAACAACACATGAAGTTGGACATTGGTTAAATTTAAATCATATATGGGGAGATCAAGCATGTGGTGATGATTTGATATCAGATACACCGATTGCTGAAGACCAGAATAAAGAAAATCCAATTTTTCCTTGGAGGCCAAACAATAAATGCGGTGCCAATCAAAATGGTGAAATGTTTATGAATTATATGGATTATGTGTATGATAATTCGATGAATATGTTTACCCAAGAACAAGTTAAACGCATGTATAATTCTGTTCTTCAATACCGATCTGAATTAATTGGGAGTTCTTTTTGTTCTGGTTTAAAGATTGATGGGGATTCACTTTTTTGTGAAGGGTCCAATTCTCAGTTTAAAGTCAACAGAGAAAGAGGACATTGGATTGTTTCAGACACTTCTAAAATTCGAATCGAACAAAATGGGAATGCGAATCTTCTAAAATCAGGGTTAGTAAATGTAAGTTATGTGTTAAATAGTTCTTCAGCTTGCCCTGGATACACTACTACAAAAACTATTCAAATTGAGGGGAAATTCACAGAGCAAATCGTTCAAAATAAAGACACTTTATTGGTTTTAACAAGTGATAGAACTGTACAATGGATTAAATGTTTAAGTGATTCATTGCCCTTAGGGAAATTGTTGGGTAATAAATTTGCGCCATTAAAATCAGGTGTTTACTCTGCTGTAGTCACTTCAAATGTTTGCAAGGATACTACTGATTGTATCTCTATACAACTTTTAGGCTATTCCGATAAGTTTGCAGATGTTTTTGCAGTTTTCCCAAATCCAGCCAGTAAAATTCTGTTTTTTAAATTACCAGATAATTTTGATTGTAAGGTTAGAATCACAGCCCTTACCGGTGAGATTTTGGAAGTATTAAGTGTTAGTCCTACACGAACAAGTTTTCCATTGAACTTGGAGAATGGTATCTATTTATTGCAAGTTGAAACTTCTAAAGGGACTTATTTTACACACCGACTGGTAGTTGAATGATAAGAAGGTTTATTCTTCTAACGAATTTCAAGTCAAAAAAAAAGAGCCTATAGGGCTCTTTTTGAATTGTAGGATTTTATTAAGACAATTATACTGTCATAATATCTTTTTCTTTCACCGCTAATATCTCATCTACTTTCGTAATGGCATTATTAGTGATTGATTGAACTTTTGTCTCTGCATCTTTTGCTAAGTCTTCTGATAACCCATCTGATTTTAGAAGTTTCACCATATCAATAGCATCTTTTCTGTTATTACGAATACCTACTTTAGCATGTTCTCCTTCAACTTTAGATTTTTTGACCATTTCTTTTCTTCGTTCTTCCGTTAAAGGAGGAATCGTAATAATAATTTGTTCTCCATTATTTTGTGGCGCAAATCCTAGATTTGAGTTAATAATTCCTTTTGAAATTTCAGGCAATAAATTTCTTTCCCAAGGTTGTACCGTCAATGTTCTCGCATCAATTGCCGCTACATTTGCAACTTGTGAAATAGGAGTTGGTGCACCATAGTAATCTACCATTACGGTTTGAAGCATAGTTGGTGTTGCTTTGCCAGCTCTAATTTTTTGCAACTCATAATCTAAATGAGCTAATGTTTTTGAGTTTGAGTTTGTTAAATCTGTATAGACTTCGTTAATTTCTTCTACCATGATTTTATTTTTTCAATACGTACTTATTTATTTATAAAGATGCCAATTCACTGTTAACAATTGTTCCTAATTGTTGTCCTTCCATAATCTTACGTAAGGTTCCAGGGTTGTCCATGTCAAAAACAATGATAGGAAGGTTGTTTTCTTTACAAAGCGTAAATGCAGTTAAATCCATTATTTTAAGTCCCTTTTCATAAACTTCATCGTATGATATTTGATCAAATTTAACGGCGTTTGGATCTTTCAATGGGTCTGCAGTATAGATACCATCTACTCGTGTTCCTTTTAATATTACATCTGCATCTATTTCAATCGCTCGTAAAGAAGCTGCAGAATCTGTAGTGAAGTAAGGATTTCCAGTACCAGCACCGAAAATAACTATTCGACCTTTTTCTAAATGGGATACCGCTCTTCTGCGAACAAAAGGTTCGGCAATTTCTCGCATTTCAATAGCTGATTGTAGTCTTGTTTTACAACCAACGGATTCTAAAGCTGATTGAAGTGCCATGCTATTGATCATTGTAGCGAGCATTCCCATATAATCACCATGGGTGCGGTCCATTCCTCCTTCTTCTGCTTGAACACCTCTAAAAATGTTACCTCCTCCAATAACAATCGCAACTTGAACACCTAAATCACAAATCTCTTTGATTTGTTTGGCGTATGTGGTAATTTGTTTATTGTCAATTCCAAATTGCTTGTCCCCCATTAGAGACTCACCACTTAATTTCAGTAATATGCGTTTGTATTTCATAGGACATTTTTTTCACTGCAAAGATAGATAAATATTTTAAAAATAATTTTGATTTTTTAGAAAAGAAAAAGGGTTGAACATTCGTTCAACCCTTTAGATTTATTGATAAATTGAGATTATCTTAATGCAAATCTTGTGAAAGCATTAACTGTTAATCCTTTTTCACTTGAATTTAAAAATTCTTGAACAGTTAATTTGTTATCTCTTACAAATGGTTGGCTCAATAAAGTGTTTTCTTGAAAAAATTTATTAAGGCGACCTTGAGCAATTTTCTCAGCCATCTCAGCTGGCTTTCCTTCTTGAACAGCTAATTCTTTAGCAATTTCCAATTCACGGTTGATAGTGTCTTGTTCAACACCATCTTTGTCTAAAGCAATAGGATTCATTGCAGCAACTTGCATTGCAACCTGTTTTCCTGAGTCTTCAGCAACTTCAGATCCTGAAGTCAAACCAATTAATGTAGCAACTTGGTTACCAGGGTGGTTGTAGGCAACCACTTTTGGAGCTGAAATACGAGTGAATTTAGACAAGTCTAATTTTTCACCGATAACACCAATTTGTTCAGTAATTTTCTCTTCAACTGTTAACTTATCATCGTATTTTAACGATTTTAATTCTTCAGCTGTATTTACTGGATTGTTAACTGCGATATCAACGATAGATTGAACAAAAGCAACGAAAGATTCGTTTTTTGCTACGAAGTCAGTTTCACAATTTAATAATAAAATCGCACCTTCATTACCTGAAGCCGAAACTTGAGCAATAGTTAGACCTTCTTTAGCGTCGTTATCTCCACGTTTTGCAGCAATTTTCTGCCCTTTTTTACGTAAAATATCGATCGCTTGTTCGAAATCACCATTTGATTCAACCAATGCGTTTTTACAGTCCATCATACCTGCTCCGGTTTGTAGACGAAGTTTATTTACTTCTGCTGCTGTAATTGCCATAAAGTTTAAATTTATTGTTCGTTTGTTTCTTCAGTTGTTGTTGCAGCTGCAGTTGCATTTTCAGCTTCTGCTTTGTCTGCTTTTTCTTTTGAATTTTTACGATCTTCTAAACCTGTGCGAATAGAATCACAAATTGCATCTAAGATAATGGAAATTGATTTTGTCGCATCATCATTTGCAGGAATAGGGAAGTCGACTAAATTCGGATTTGTATTTGTATCCACTAACGCGAAAATAGGAATACTTAATCTTTTTGCTTCTTGTAAAGCAATGTGTTCTTTTAAAATATCAACCAAGAAGATAGCAGCTGGTTGACGAGACATATCAGCAATAGAACCAAAGTTTTTCTCTAGTTTTTCACGCTGACGAGATTTGAATAGACGTTCTCTTTTAGAAAGTGTTTCCCATGTTCCATCCGTCTTCATTTTATCAATCGTAGACATTTTACGGATTGACTTACGAGTAGTTTGGAAGTTGGTCAACATACCTCCAGACCATCTTTCAGTTACGAAAGGCATATTTACTGCTTTCACACGTTCAGATACAATTTCTTTCGCTTGTTTTTTCGTAGCAACGAATAACACTTTTTTTCCAGATTTTGCAATTTGAGTTATAGCAGCGCATGCTTGGTCAAGATGAGCTATTGTCTTATTAAGATCGATAATGTGGATACCTTTCTTCTCATCGAAGATGTATGGTGCCATTGCTGGATTCCACTTTCTTTTTTGATGTCCGAAATGAACACCTGCGTCTAATAATTCTTGAAAAGTTACTTTTGACATTTTTTCTTTTTTAATTGTTTACGTTCCTTTAGTAATCAGTGATTGAGGGAGCATATAGCATTTACTCAAAAACTTGGATACTAAACAACCGCCAAAATATAATATAATTTTAACGTTTAGAGAACTGGAATTTCTTACGAGCTTTCGGTTGTCCTGGTTTTTTACGTTCTACCATTCTTGGGTCACGTGTCATTAAGCCATCAGCTTTTAAAACTGGTTTAAAATCTTCAGAAATTTTAACCAATGCTCTTGAAATACCCAATCGAATTGCTTCTGCTTGTCCGTTGATCCCTCCGCCTGAAACATTTACAGTTACGTCGTACTGATCTTTAGTTTCAGTTAATACGAATGGTTGTTGAATTTTAACTTGTAGTAATGCTACTGGAAAAAAATCAGCAACGTCTTTTTTGTTAACAGTAACTTTACCTGTTCCTTTAGTAAGGTAAACACGTGCAACAGAAGTTTTTCTTCTCCCTAGTGTATTGATAATTTCCATACTTACTATTTGAATGAATCAAGATTAATAACCTGTGGTTGTTGAGCTTCATTTTTATGAGAAGGACCAACATACACTTTTAAATTTGTAAACAATTGACGTCCAAGCGTGTTTTTAGGTAACATACCTTTTACAGCTTTTTCAATCAATCTTTCAGGATGTTTTTGTAACACCTCTAGAGCAGTTAATGAACGTTGTCCACCAGGGTATCCAGTGTAACGTACGTATTCTTTATCTACCAATTTAGTACCTGAAAAAGATACTTTCTCTGCATTGATAACGATAACGTTATCTCCGCAATCAGCGTGAGGAGTGAAGTTAGGTTTGTGTTTTCCACGAATTAACTTCGCCACCTTACTTGCTAAACGACCTACAGTTTGGCCTTCAGCATCCACCAACAACCACTTTTTATCAGCAGTTTGCTTGTTAGCAGAAACGGTTTTGTAACTTAATGTATCCACAATAATTAATAATTAAATAAGACAATATCCCCAATATGGGTCAGCAAAGGTATAACTTCTTATTTTTATTAACAACTGATTTTTAAAATAATTCGTTTTTTCAATGGTTTTGAAAAGAATTAACTTTTTTTGAATGCATTGATTGCGTTAATTGTAAATTCAGAGAGAACCAATTCGCCACTCATACCTGCACGTTCAATTAATAATTCGTCCCAGTTTTCTGTTCCTTTCCAGAATACTTTTTTAAGCATTTCCATTGCTTGCGGATTTGATTTCGCCAATTTTAGAGCTATCTTATTGATTTCTTCGTCCATTTCTTCGATTGTGTCAAATAGTTCAGCGAATAAACCGTGTTTGTATGCCCATTGTGCGCTTCTCCATTCAGTTGCATTGATTGCGAGCTGACTCATTGCCGACAGTCCTATTTTGCGTTCCACTGCTGGTCCAACTACAAAGGGTCCAATTCCTACTGCTAGTTCTGATAACTTTACGTCTGCAAATTTTGTGGCATAACAATAGTCAACTGCTGAAGCAAGTCCAACTCCTCCACCTACAGCTTTGCCTTGCACTCTACCGATGATGAATTTAGGACATTTTCTTGCTGCGTTGATGACATTTGCAAAACCAGAAAAGAATTTGATTCCTGTTGCGTGATCTTTGATGGAAATTAATTCGTCAAAACTCGCACCAGCGCAGAAAGATTTTTCTCCTTCTGATTTTAATACGATAACTTTTACTTGCTCATTGTTTCCTAATTCGGTGATTGTATCAGCTAGTTTTTGAAGCACTCTTCCAGGAAGAGAATTGCTTAATGGATGACCAAATGTGATGTGACCAATGTTGTTTTCGTCTATTGAAACGTGCACGTCTCCTTGATTGATTGCCTCTGACATAATTAATGGTTTGTTTATGGTTTTTTTAATTTCTTATCTATCTTTAATTCGTTTACAAATATACAAAGTACAAATAAAATATTTGTTCTGTATTTATTGTGTTAACTCGCATTTGTTTTAACCGATTTTGGTGTCGTTTGTTTGGTGTAATTTGATTTGATTGAGTTTCTATCAATTTGACTTTCCTCGTACTTTAGCCATACACTAGCCGTACAGTAACTATACTGCTACCGTTAGGTTGGGTTTTGTGAAATGATGTATTTTGTAATGTTTTATGTTCTTAATTGTTTGAACTATTTAAGTCTTATTCATTCGATATTAAGACCGTTGCAAAACCCCTAACTCATCGTTGAATGAAAAATTTAACATCCTCATTTACAACAGTAGACTCCGGTGTAAAATTTATAATCCGCCTCGATTTATAACTTTTGCAATGGTCTTATATTGTAATACTAAATTTCTTGCTTCAGATAAGTATATCTATACGCGTGAGAATAATTTAGAATTTAATCACTGTCAATTCAATAGAAAACTATTGTTTAAAGGATGGATTTATTTCAACTAAAACTTCATTTTTTCGATTAAAGATTTCAAAAGGAGCATTGTACCCGAAAAAATAAAATTTATCAGAATATTGAATCCCTTCTTTATTTAATGCAGCTTTTAACTCCTGTTTATATTTTTCAATTTTTGCATCATTCGCCCAACCGCTAAATCGGATTGCAGCGAGTGTTTTTGCAGGTTCTATTTTAAATTCAATTCCTGATTGATTTGGCTTAGGAAGCATTTCCTTATTTAATTTCTTAGGAACCATGAACATCATAGTTGTAGAATCCTCTAAGGACATTGAGACAGGGGAAGTCATGGATATTTTTTCACTCCTTTCGTTATTTCCAAAAATATACCCCGCTAATATTGAGAAGCCTTTACTTGAAGAATTTTTAAATCCTTTTGAAGAGAGTTTGACTGTTGTAAATAAAGTAGCTTCATAACTTCTTATTTCAAATCGATCGTATTTCTTTTTGACTTCGTATGGATACGTTTCAATGTTTCGTTGAACAAATACAAAGTAAAGTTGAACTATTACTACTGCTATTAAGATTATTACAAATAGGATTGAGATTATTTTCATTTTATTGTTTTTTATTGGAGAGAGTATTTATTAATGAGTTGTTTTATCGTTTGTAAAATTCAAAGAAAGTTCAAAACATTTATATAAGCAACTATGCCATTTTTAATGGCTAAATTCATTTTGTTTCTTATGATGCTTTATTTTGTGGCTTTGCTATTTATCTATAATTCATCATAATTCGATTAAAATAGATTCTCTGAGTTCTGCAAGCTCATCTAATCTAGGGTAAAACCGTTTTAATGGAAATTGACCAGATAGATAGTTTTTTTCAAGGACTTTGTGGAAAGCATTCATTCTCGCATACAATGGGTCTTTGTCCTTATCATATTTTTGGTAAATTGTTTCATCAAGATGTTCCTGATAGCTGCTCGTATGTGATAGCAAATAATATCCTTTTTTATTTATCATTTCAATTCTAATAAAGTAATCTATGTCGTCATAAAAAAGTAAGTAATCGTGCTCTTCGAAGAAAAAGCCTATTTCATTAATAATTTTCCTAGGGATAGTAAAACAGGCGCTTCCAACAATAATTTCTTCTAGAGAAATAAACGTTCTGCCTAGATGTTTGGTATGCTTACAGTATTTCATTGTTGGGTGGTTTTCTTGAAATAACATAAGTAAAGCAATTGAGTCATCTTCTTCAAAAATCTGATCCATTTCCTCAAGCCAACCTTTATGGTGTATTATTACATCGCAATCTAATTTAATTAGGTATTTACTTTCTGGGTCAGAAATAGCAAAACCTGAGTTATATCCTTTACTAATCCCTTGATTTTCTTTAAATAGAATTGCTCGGTCTATTATTTTTAGTTTTAGTAGTTCACGAATGTAACTTGGGCTTTCATCTTTTGAACCATTGTCTACAATTATGATTTCAACATTGTTTCGGTTGTTAATGCTCTCGAGCAATGATTGTATGGTGTTTTTTAAGTAAATAAAACGATTAAAACTTAGGACTGTAATACTTGCTTTTTTCATATTTATATTATAAGACCGTTGCAAAACCCCTTACTCATCGTTGAATCAAAAATTTAACATCCTCATTTACATGAGTAAACTGCGGTGTAAAATTTTTAATCCGCCTCGATTAATAACTTTTGCAACAGTCTTATTATTAATGTCCAGTTAAAACAACCCCTTATATGTTTGTTTTTAGCAATAGATGGCAATGATTAAAAAATTGAATATAGATGGGTAAAAATAACTATTTTTTTGGACAGCAGATATTTTCACATTTGCTAGGCATGATTCACAAAGATAGGATATCGACACTTGAATCATAATAATAAATAAGTCATTATCATAAGGGGTTCAACCCATTTCAATATTTAATTAGCTTTACTTATGATATTCTATCAGGTTTTAACTCCTTGCGTGAAAAATGCACAGGAATAGAGAGATACGGTGATGAAATTTCATAGTGTAAGTTTTCTTACGATCCAAAACGAAGTGCGATTTCAGATGCTATACAAAACATTTGGGGCCTCCGTTTTTTCAATGGCGGTTGTGCTTTGTTGTAGCCTGTGGTTAATTCAGTTAAAAATCAACGAGTTCATAATTCACACTTCGTCCGCCTTCATTTGTCTGTCGTAAAATTCCTTTTTTAATTAAACCTTTAATGTCTCTTAA
>CAMCQL010000025.1 GCA_945877005.1 Chryseobacterium gleum | reverse complement strand
TTGCAAATGATTACGATAAAGCTTTAGATGCACCTGATCCTATACCGTCCTCGATACAAGATTATATTTTTGCACCTTCACCTATTACTGAAGAAGTAGGAGTGAGAGCACCTGAAGGAAAAAAGAAAACTGTAATGGTGGACAGTGCTTTATTTGCTGTGCGAGAATTAATGCACAAACATCCAGAAGCTTTACTTTATGGACAGGATGTTGGAGGAAGATTAGGTGGAGTATTTAGAGAGGCAGCAACCTTAGCTCAAACATTTGGAGACCAACGTGTTTTTAATACACCAATTCAAGAGGCATTTATTATCGGAAGTACGGTAGGTATGTCTGCTGTAGGGTTAAAGCCTATTGTTGAAGTTCAGTTTGCTGACTATATTTGGCCGGGACTCAACCAATTATTTACTGAAGTAAGTAGGTCTTATTATTTGTCCAATGGAAAATGGCCTGTTAGTTGTATCATTCGTGTTCCTATCGGTGCATATGGCTCAGGAGGACCTTACCATTCATCTAGTGTTGAATCTGTCTTAACCAATATAAGAGGAATTAAAATTGCTTATCCTTCAACAGGTGCTGATTTAAAAGGATTGTTAAAATCTGCTTTTTATGACCCTAACCCAGTCGTGATTTTGGAACACAAGGGCTTGTATTGGTCAAAAATTCCCGGTACTGAAGGAGCAATGTCTATTGAACCGGATGAAAATTATGTAATCCCTTTTGGGAAAGCAAGACAAGTTCAAGCGGCTGAATCATCTGCAATTGATAATGGAAACAGTTGTGTTATCATCACGTATGGTAGAGGGGTGTATTGGTCGTTGGAAGCTTCAAAGAAATGGGAAGGACTCGTTGAGATTATCGATTTGAGAACATTGAATCCATTGGATCATGAATGTATCAATCGTGTGTCAAGAACGCATGGTAAGGTAATTTTGGTAACAGAGGAATCAGAAGAGGCTAGTTTTACGTTAGGACTTGCAGGGAGAATTCAACGAGATAATTTTAATTTCTTAGATGCACCAATCGGAATAGTAGGTTCTGTAGATACTCCAGCAATTCCATTAAACTCCATTTTGGAAGCAGAATTGTTGACTAATTCAAGCAAAGTTGCACTAGCGATAGAAAAAATACTCAATTATTAATTTGAATACTACTAATTTGAACGTGTTGCATTGAGTCAAATTTACAAATATTGTTTGTGTTTACTATTGAGTTTTAACTCATTGTCTTTTTTTTCTCAATCTTTTGGAAGTTTTACATTTAGTAGTCTTGATGCATTTTACAATGCACGTTCTTTAGCTCTTGGAGGAAGTTTTTTCTCAGTAGTAAGTAACGACAACTCTGTGGGTGTGTCAAATTCATCGCTAATTAATAGTTTGGATGTTAATAAATTATCCATTAGTCAAATCGTTCAACCTATCGGTGTTCAATACGGCATGATAAGTTATGGGTCACTATTAAATAAAGAACGAAATCTATATCAATTATCCTCATTAAGATATGTAAATTATGGTAGGATGAAAGAAACAGATGTAACAGGAACTGTTATAGGGACATTTAATCCTATGGATATAATGTTAAGTCATGGTATTGCTTATAAATTATCACCAAAGCTTTCTTTCGGTTGTCAAGCTACTTTAGTAGGTGGATTTTATTTGAATCAAGCGCAACTTGGATTTGGAGTTGATTTTTCTGCTACTTGGTTGATGAATGAAAACACCTCTATAGCTGGAATTGTAAAAAATATGGGAGCTCAAAAGATTATGCAATCTTCCTATCAATTAGGTGTACTTCCATTTGAAATCCAAGCCGCAATTTCTCATAAATTAAAATATGCACCTTTTCGTTTTTCTATCTTCTTACATCATTTAAATAAATTTGATATTTCTTATTTTAATCCAAATGAAAAAGGTGAAACAGATTTAATGACAGGTGAAAGGATATTACCTGAAAAAGTATCCTTTTTTGAAAAAATAGCTCAACACATTGTGCCTCAAGCAGAAATTTTGTTGGGGAAATCAGTTGAGATTAGATGTGGGTATAATTTTTATTCTCGTCAAAATAATGGTATCATAACTAATCCTTCTTTTTCTGGATTATCATTTGGTTTTGGATTGTCCTTTCAAAGATTTTCAATTGATTATGGGTTCAAACGCATGGCAGCAAGCGGATCATACAACGGAATAACCATTCAATTAAATTTGAATGAATGGAAAAGAAAAACAGGAATAATCATTTGATTTGCTTCATTTTTTAACGAATACAATAATTATTTGAAAAATTAGTTATTTTTGTGGGAATAAAATAAGAAAAAAAATGCTTAATAATTTTACTTTTAAAGATTTTAAAAATCAATTATCTGAAAACAAACAACTTAGGTTAATAACGTACACGAGTGCGGCATTATTGGGTGGTTTTATTTTGTATATTGCTTATTATCAATTTATTTGGACTCCGTCCAATGAAAAATCGAAAGATGCCTATTGGGCTGGTTTGAATTATGCTTCTAAAGATTCTACTGATCTTGCAATTCAAGAATTAGAATCTGCAGTTAAAAAATACGATGGAAAAACAGGTGGTGAATTAGCACAATTTGTTTTGGCGCGTCAATTCATGACTAAAGGTTTGTTTTTAAAAGCGATAGAGCAACTTGAAGGAACTGATTTTGAAGATACATATCTTTCTGTTTACCGATTAGGTTTACAAGGTGATTGTTATTCAGAGTTAAAGAAGTTTGATAAAGCAATGGATTTATACATTGAAGCTGCTGAATTAAATGCAAACGAAAAAACTTCTCCTGAATTTTTATTCAAAGCTGCTTTAATTGCTGAAAAATTAAATGATTTTGAAAAGGCTTCAGAATTGTATACACGAATCAAAAGCAATTACTTGAATTTTTCAAATTCAAAAGCAATTGACAAATACATCGCAAGAACATCAAATAAAATTGTAAAGTAGTGGCTACTTATTTAAAAAATTTATCCGAATACTCGAAAGATAACATTCCAAATGGTGCCGATTTTAAAATCGGCATTGTTGTTTCAGAATGGAATGATTCGATCACTTTAAATCTTTTAGCTGGAGCAAAACAAACATTATTAGACAATAATGTTCCAGAAGAAAATATTTTAGTTCGATTTGTCCCTGGTGCTTTTGAGCTCCCATTAGCTGCTCAATTTATGTTAGATAATACTGATATTGATGGTGTTGTAGCTATTGGGGTAGTTATTCAAGGGGAGACAAAGCATTTTGATTTTGTATGTAAGGGAACAACTGACGGGTTAATGAAAGTTATGTTGGAGTATAATTCACCCGTATCGTTTTGTGTGCTGACAGATAATACGCTTCAACAATCCATCGATAGGTCTGGAGGAATCCATGGCAATAAAGGTGTTGAATGTGCAATTGCATGTTTAAAAATGATAGAGTTAAAAAAATCTTTTGAATAATTAGTATGACACTCATTAAATCGATTTCAGGCATTCGAGGTACAATTGGTGGAAAAGTTGATCAAGGATTAACTCCAATTGATACTGTTAAGTTTGCTGCTGCCTATGGATCTTGGATTAAATCTTTAAATCCATCAAAAAAAGCAAAAATAGTAGTTGGTAGAGATGCCCGTATCTCTGGAGAAATGATTAGTGCTTTAGTAATAAATACATTAATTGGTTTAGGAATTGATGTGGTTGATTTAGGATTGTCTACAACTCCAACTGTTGAAATTGCTGTTCCTCTTGAACAGGCAGACGGGGGTATTATTTTAACTGCAAGTCACAATCCAAAACAATGGAATGCTTTAAAATTGTTAAATAGTAAAGGTGAATTTATTTCTGGCCTAGAGGGAGAAGAAGTAATTCGTTTGGCTGCGTCCGATGATTTTGAATTTTCAGATGTTGATGATCTCGGTACTGTTAAAAAAGATGATACATATCTTGAAAAACACATTCAAAGTATTTTAGACCTTAAATTAGTGAATAAAGCGGCTATTGAAGCTGCTAATTTTAAAATTGTTGTTGATGCTGTAAACTCGACAGGTGGGATTTTTGTTCCTGCTTTGTTGACTGCTTTAGGTGTAAAACAAATTGTTGAATTGTATTGTGAACCAACAGGACATTTCCCTCATAATCCAGAGCCATTACCGGAGCATTTACAAGACTTATCCAATAGAATTTTAATTGAAAAAGCAGATCTAGGTATTACAGTTGATCCAGATGTCGATCGTTTAGCGATGGTATGTGAAGATGGGACTATGTTTGGAGAAGAATATACCTTAGTAGCTGTTGCAAATTATGTATTAGATCACACTCCTGGTGCTACTGTATCTAATTTGTCGTCTACCAAAGCATTGAGAGATGTCACGGAATCAAAAAATCAGAATTATTATGCTGCTGCTGTAGGTGAGGTGAACGTAGTAACAATGATGAAAGAGAAAAATGCGGTGATTGGAGGTGAAGGAAACGGTGGTATTATCTATCCTGAATCTCATTATGGAAGAGATGCTTTAGTAGGAATAGCCTTGTTTTTATCTGATTTAGCAATAAAAAAATGCAAAGTATCTGAATTGAGAGATAGTTACCCTAAGTACGTAATTTCTAAAAATAAAATAGAGCTTACTCCAGCAGTTAATGTTGATTTAATTCTTGAAAAAATGGCCCGTAAATATGCTGAAGAAGAAATCAGTACGATTGATGGAGTTAAAATTTATATAGGTGACGAATGGGTTCATCTTCGAAAAAGCAATACAGAGCCTATTATCCGTGTTTATTCTGAGAGTGATACGTTGGAAAATGCGAATAGGTTTGCAGATAAAATAATAAACGAGATTAAAGAACTTTGTTAATTTGAATTAGTATGGCAATAATTATTACAGACGAGTGCATCAACTGTGGTGCATGTGAACCAGAGTGTCCAAATAACGCTATCTATGAAGGTGGTGCTGAATGGAAATATTCGGACGGTACGAATTTAGCAGGTGCAATCACAACATTGGATGGAAATGAAATTGACGCACAAAACGCTTTTGAACCAAAAAATATGGATGTATATTATATCGTTACAGATAAATGTACTGAATGTGTAGGTTTTCATGACGAGCCTCAATGTGCTGCTGTTTGTCCAGTTGATTGCTGTGTAGACGATCCTGATTACAGAGAAACCGAAGAGGAATTAACTGCAAAAAAGAATTTCATGCATTTGTAAAATAAATGTGAATTTTAGCGGTTATCCTACTAATAACAATTGAAATGAAAAGTATTCTATTGGTAGTGATTTTGTTTAATTGGTTTAACGTTTCTTGTCAAAAAGACACGTTAATTCATTATTTTGAAGATAGATTAGAAAAATCTCTAAAAACACTCAGGAGTTCAATTTCAGATGAAGATAGAAGAAACGCAAACAATACATTTAGAGTCCAATTATTAGAAACGATTCAGTATTCTGAATCGTTTTTATATTTATTCCCAAAATTGTCAACATTAGGAGCTATAATTAGTCCAGACAAATCTTTGAAAATTTATTCTTGGAATGTTGAAATGTCTGACAAATCAAATAAATTCTATTGTTTTGTTGTTCGTCCAGGCAAACGAAGAAAAAAAAATAAAGTTGTTGAATTAATTGAAAAAAGTGAATTAACAAGAGAGAATCAAACTTATTCTGAATTGAATTGGTATGGCTGCTTGTATTACAAGATTATTCCAATAAAAAAGGGGACTAAAAAACTATATACATTACTAGGATGGAGAAATAATGGGACTTTGAGTAATTTAAAAGTTATTGATGTTCTATCATTAAGTGGCAATCATGCAAAACTTGGGGATCCAATTTTTCAATCCAAGAAAACCATGGATAAAAGGGTGATATTAGAATATTCTATAAAGTCTTCAATGACATTGAGATTTGAAGGAAATTTTTCAAGAATAGTTTTTGATCATTTATCTCCAGAAAACCCCTCTATGAATGGGTTTTATGAGTATTATGTTCCTGATATGTCATATGATGCGTATGAATTTAATGATGGAAAATGGATATTAAATGAAGATGTTGTGACTGTTAATAATCCTGAAAAAAAAACATATTCAAAAATAATCATTGATCCGTTAACGGGAGAAGAACAAAAGGAGGAAGTAGAAAATAAATGGATTGATCCATCAGATTACAATGCACCAGGAGGAATTAATAAACATACTCCATCTCTACCAAAACAAAAAAAATAATTTTTATATTTACACTATAAAATTTTTAAAAAATCAAGTTAAAGCAATCTTAAAAGCATTAAATATGGAGTTTGAAAAAAGGAATGATGAAGTTTTTAGTAAGGCAATTAAAGCTGGGAAAAGAACATATTTCATCGATATAAAAACAACTAAAGGAAATGAATTGTATTTAACTCTTACTGAAAGTAAAAAAGTTACTGAGGACGGAAGAGAATATTTTCAAAAACACAAAATATTTTTATACAAAGAAGATTTTCAAAAGTTTAAAGAAGGGTTGGATGAAGTAATGGATAAATTGTCTGAATTGAACGAAACAGGTGAATATCGTACGGATGGGTATACACGTTCTGAAAGCAAAGAGCCGCCTTTTACGTTCGAGAGTCTTTAATATTTTTTTCATCTATTAGTTCAAGTAAGAATGGGTAAGATTATTGCGATAGCAAATCAAAAAGGAGGCGTTGGGAAAACTACTACAGCTGTAAATTTAAGCGGTAGTTTAGGTGTTCTTGAATTTAAAACCCTCTTAATAGATGCAGATCCACAAGCAAATGCTACTTCAGGCGTTGGTTTAGATCCTAAAAACACTCGAAATATTTACGATTGTTTAATTAATAATGTTGATCCAGAGGAGTTAATTTTAAAAACAGAAAATCCTAATTTAGATATTCTTCCATCACACATCGATCTAGTTGGTGCTGAATTGGAAATGATCAATTTACCCGATAGAGAATATTTACTGAGAAACGCATTATCTAAAATAAAAGAAAAATACGATTTCATTATCATTGATTGTTCGCCATCTTTAGGTTTAATTACTGTAAATGCATTATCAGCAGCTGATTCTGTCATTATTCCTGTTCAGTGTGAATATTATGCACTAGAAGGATTAGGTAAATTATTGAATACTATCAAAATCATTCAAGGAAGGTTGAATGAAAAATTAGAGATAGAAGGTATCGTTTTAACGATGTACGATTCTCGTCTTCGGTTAGCAAATCAGGTGGTTGATGAAGTGAAAGCACATTTTCAAAAATTAGTATTTGAAACACTGATACATCGTACTACAAAATTAGCTGAAGCTCCAAGTTTTGGCGAAACTATCATAATGCATGATGCCGCTAGTAAAGGTGCTATTAATTACCTCAATTTTGCAAGAGAAATTTTGAAAAAAAACACCATTGCTTAAATTTCAAATTATACGTTAATTAATTCAAATGAGTTCACAATTGAAACGAAAAGGCGGGCTTGGTAAAGGTTTAAGTGCCTTGTTGGAAAATGCTGCTACAGATATAACTTCTAAAAATGAGGAGTCGATAGTTGTTGGTTCTATTGCTATGATCGCAATTGAAAATATTGAAGCGAATCCTTTTAATCCAAGAACAAATTTTGAAGAAACAGCTTTGAAAGAATTGAGTGATAGTATTTCAATTCATGGTATTATTCAACCATTAACTGTTCGGAAGCTTGGTAGGGATAATAAGTATCAATTAATTTCTGGAGAAAGACGGTTTAGAGCTTCTCAAATTGCTGGATTAAAAGAAGTTCCAGCTTATGTCAGGATTGCTAATGATCAAACAATGTTAGAAATGGCGTTGGTTGAAAATATTCAAAGAGAGGATTTAAATTCTATTGAAGTTGCGTTATCTTACCAGCGTTTAATTGAAGAATGCAATTTAACTCAAGAGCAAATGAGTCAAAAGATTGCTAAAAGTAGGTCAAGTATTACGAATCATTTGAGATTATTAAAATTACCTATTGAGATTCAAAAAGGTGTAAGAGATGGTTTGATCTCGATGGGGCATGCTCGTTGTCTTGTTTCAGCTGGTGATGAAAAGTTTCAGGTTCGTTTATTTAATAAAATAATTGAAGACCAGCTATCTGTTAGGGAGTTAGAGTTGATTATTAGAGATGGTGAGAATATTGATAAAAAAACAGGAAAAAAAGTTAAAACGATTGCTGAACCACTAAGTGAATCTCAAGATACTTTTTGCTATTTTATTGCAGATAAAGTTTCTTCTAATGTGGATATTCGAAAAACCGGATTGGGTAATGGGAAAATAATTATTCATTTTGATTCTGAAGTTGATTTAAATCGAATTATAGAAATATTAAATAAATGATTCGGTATCTAATATTTAGTTTATTTTTTCTAGTTGTTTTTCAAAGTATAGCACAGGACACCACTAAATTTCAAACGATCAATTATCCGAGAAGGGCAGCATTACTCTCTGCAATTGTTCCAGGTGCAGGACAAATTTACAACGCTACAAGATCACGAAAAAAAAATGTGTATTGGAAACTTCCTTTAATTTATGCTTCTCTTGCAGGTGCGGGTAATTTATTGTTTCAACAACAAAATAAAATTTCTGAAATTGAAAATGAATACGAGCAAAGGCAAAATCAAGTAGTAAGTTTTTCGAAATTTAGCGCTTACGATGATTATAATTTAGTACAATTACATCAATCCGCTAACACAAAACGTAATTTATACGGTATTTTAATGGTAGGATTGTATTTGTTTCAAATAGCTGATGCCTCCGTTGAGGCTCATTTTATGAATTATGATATTTCACCAAATTTAGCTTTAAAATTAGAGCCAAAAATCATTGATAATGTTGTGGCTTTAAACATTAAACTTAAATTTCGTTAAATATTTTTTAATTTAAAGTCAATAACCTTATTTGTTTACACACGTAGTATATATTAGAAGTGCAATTTAAAAATTTATAAAAATGAAAATTGGTTTAGCAGGTTACGGAAAAATGGGGAAGATTATCGAAGAAATTGCAATCGATCGTGGACATCAAATTTTGTTTAAGTCGAACAGTGTTTTTCCTATGAATTCCAAAGATATAGACTCCGTTGATGTTGTAATTGAATTCACTAAGCCTGATTTAGCAGTTAAGCATATTAAGGAGGTAATCGCCCAAGATACACCAATTGTAGTAGGTACCACTGGTTGGAATCAACAATTCGATGAAGTAAAATCATTGGTGACAGAGAAACAAGGGGCTCTTATTTACGCAAGTAATTTTAGTATTGGCGTAAATATTTTTTTTAAATTAAATGAGAAATTGTCTAAATTAATGGCTAAGCAGTCGGATTATCAAGTTGCTATTGATGAAATCCACCATACTCAAAAGGCAGACTCTCCGAGTGGAACAGCAATTTCGTTAGCAAATGGAATTCTTGAAAACAATGAAACTTATAATTCATGGGTATGTGGTGATGGAGAGTTGCCCCCAAAAGTTGAAGGACAAATTGGTGTAGCTGCTCATAGAATTCCAGATGTACCAGGTACACATACTGTTAGTTATAATTCAGATATTGATTTAATTTCAATTACACATCAAGCTCACAATCGTAGAGGTTTTGCATTGGGTGCAATAATTTCCGCTGAATGGATCGTGGGTAAAAAAGGATTGTTTACAGTTAATGATTTATTAAGTAATGACTAAATTTTAATTTTATGAATGTTCTCTATTTTTATCTAATTATATTTTTACATCCTTACCTCTCTTTTTGGTGGAAGTCATTTGAGAAAGCAGGTAGAAAATCATGGGAAGCCTTTATTCCAGGCTACAATTATTTTGTAGCATTTAAAATAGCAACCAACAAGCCATTTTGGTCGCTTTTGCTAATTTTCCCGGGTATACATTTGATAATGTTGGCAGTACTTAATGTAAGTTACATTCGAAAATTCGGAAAGTACAGTTGGCAAGATACTTTACAAGGGATATTTTTTCCTTATCTAGTACTAAAAGATTTACATAATCATGAAATTGAACCTTCTACCAATTGGGCAAACCCGAAAGAAGTGGAACGAAGAAGGATCAGTGATCACATCGTTTTGTTTTTATGCTTACCAGTTGTTGGTCATGTAATTGCATTAGCACTTGGTTTTTTTGGGTCAGAAAAAACGGGTAAGAAAACGAAGATAAAAGAATGGGGTGATTCAATTTTATTTGCATTGATTGCTGCAAGTATTATTAGAACTTATGTTTTTGAACCATTTCAGATACCAACTGGCTCAATGGAAAAAACCTTATTAGTAGGTGATTTTCTTTTTGTGAATAAATTAGCCTATGGTTCAAAAGTTCCAGTAACTCCTTTTTCTTTTCCATTGGTGCATAACACTATTCCTATTGTGGATATAAAATCTTATTCATCGATAGAAACATTAGATTATACGCGCATACCTGGATTGGGAAATGTGAAGAGAAATGACGTGGTGGTATTTAATTATCCTTCAGGTGACACTGCTGTATACGATCCAAGAATGCCATATGGATTAATGGGGCATGATTATCATGGGATTGTTATCAATGAAGCAATGCGTTTAGCACAAGAAGGTGGTGCAAATAGCAAAACGTTTATTGAGAATTTAGAACAATGGAAATCGAAGGCACGTACAATGTTAGCAGTTGATAAAATTGCCTACGATGGGAGGGAAGGAAAGATGATAGAGCATTATGGTGTGATTTATAGACCTGTTGATAAACGGGAGAATTACATAAAACGTTGTGTTGCTATTCCAGGAGATCAATTGGAGATAAAAAATTCCGTATTGTACATTAACGGAAAAAAAGCGTTTGTTCCACCATTTCAAAACTTGAGATATAGAGTTACAAATTTTATTAATACTGGTTCTACTTCCTCTTTTGATAATATGCTTTTTCAACAGTATGGACTTGAAAAAGAGAGAGAAGATTATTATTATGGGAATGAGCAAAACTCATTTGTAATGAATCTTACTTCTGAGGAGTTAAAACGATTGAAAAAAGATTTTCCTAAAGCAAAATTTGAATTAGAAATTCAACAAAATTATCAAGATATTGTTGCTAAGGATAGCTTTGAAAAATATGGTTTTACGGATGAAGCTAAAATATCAAATCTTCAAACATTTCCAAAAGATATAAATCACGGTAATAATGTGACAAATTTTGAAAAGATTACAATTCCAGCGAAAGGAACAACGATTCAATTGACTTCCAAAAATATTGCATTATACCGAAGAATCATAACGGCTTATGAAGGTCATACACTCGTTGAAAAAAACGGTTTATTTATGATCGATGGAAAAAAAGCCTCTTCTTATAAGTTTGGTTTAAATTATTATTGGATGATGGGTGACAATCGTTATAATTCAGCGGATTCAAGAATTTGGGGGTTTGTTCCAGAAGATCATATAGTTGGAAAAGCTTCTGTGGTTTGGTTTTCGAAAAGTCCCTATTTAGGAGTGAGATGGAATAGAATCTTGAAATTTATTCAATAATGTCTATCGTTTTTCCGATAGCTTACTTTGGTCCAATTTCCTATTTTCAGCAACTTGTTAGTTCAAAGAAAATTCTTTTTGAGAAACATGAGACTTATGTAAAGCAAACTATTAGAAACAGAACAACAATTTATAGTTCGAACGGGACTTTAGAATTGTCAATTCCAGTCAAAAAAATATTTGGTAATAAAACACTTACCAAAGACATTCAAATATCTTATGAAGAAGACTGGGTAAAAAATCATTGGAAAGCATTAGAAAGTGCTTACATGCATGCACCGTATTTTGAACATTATGGAATGGAAATTTATAAATTGATTTCAACAAAAGAAAAGTCCCTTATTAATTTAAATCAAACTATTTTGAATTCAATTGTTAAATGGTTGGATTTAGAGATAGATTTTAATTGCACTGATAAATATTCAAAAACTGTTGATCTTGATTTTAGAAATGTAAATTTCACAAAATTAAACGATGAAAAAATTTATTTTTATTATCAAGTTTTTTCTGAAAAACACGGGTTTATTCCAAATTTATCGATTTTAGATCTATTATTTCATGAAGGGCCACTTGCTAGGAATATCATAAACATCAAATGATAGGTTGTTTAAGTTTGTTGTTGCTAACGCATTCATCTAAAGAATCTCATTTATATTAAAAAATTATCTTATTTTGGTTAAGTGGTAGATTATTTTATTCTTTTTTTAGTTCTTGCTTTTTTGTCCGAAATCATTGGGACAATTAGTGGTTTTGGTTCTTCTATATTATTTGTACCAATTGCTACTTTATTTTATGATTTTCATACAGTATTAGGAATTACTGCAATTTTTCATGTCTTTAGTAATTGTTCAAAATTACTCTTATTTCGAAATGGGATATCTTATTATTTATTGTTTAGAATTGGTTTTCCTGCTGTAATTTTTGTTGGTATAGGCGCTTATTTATCTTCTATAATCCCGGTGAAGTCATTAAAAATAATAATGCCAATTGTGCTTATAATCGTCGCAATAATATTAATGTTTAAAAAAAGTTCGCTAGAAAAAACTGTTTTGAATATGTTTTTGGGTGGAAGTATTTCCGGTTTTTTAGCGGGTGTTATTGGATCAGGAGGCGCTATTAGGGGATTGGTATTAATGGCTTTTGAAATTAGTAAAGATACATTCATCGCTACTTCTGCAGCAATAGATTTAGGAGTAGATATTACACGGGGAATCATCTATATATTGAATGGATTTGTTAAAACAGAAATTCTTTATTTAATTCCTTTTTTTATTGCAGTTAGTTTTTTTGGATCATACATTGGAAAGTTAATATTGAAGTATGTCTCTGAGAAATATTTTAAATATTTAGTTTTAGTGGTGGTTATTTCATCTGCTTTAATTGAACTTTTTAAATTGTTGTAGCGAATTAGATTATTAGGTTTTAAAATTAAATCTTCTATTCTAGTTTGACTCCTCTAGTATAAATTCATTAAATTTGTAAATTAAAAAAATAAACTATGCCTAAAATTTCTCAAAAAGCGGTTGATATGCCTGCTTCTCCAATTAGAAAATTGGTGCCATATGCTGATAAAGCTAAAAAAGAGGGGAAAAAAGTTTACCATCTTAATATTGGCCAACCTGATATAGAAACGCCTGAAGTGGCATTGAATGCGATTAAAGATTTTAATCAAAAAGTTATCGAATACAGTCATTCTGCTGGATTTGAATCTTATCGAGTTGGTTTGGCTGAATATTACCAAAAAACCGGCATACCAGTGAATACGGAAGATATTATCATTACTACTGGAGGTTCTGAAGCACTTATTTTTGGTTTTATGTCTACGTGTGATCCAGGTGATGAAATAATTATCCCAGAGCCATTTTACGCAAATTACAATGGGTTTGCAGTTACTGCAGGTTTGTCTGTTGTACCAGTTGCTTCCTCTATCGAATCTGGATTTGCATTGCCTCCAGTAGAAGAATTTGAGAAAAAAATTACTGCTAAAACTAAAGCGATTTTAATTTGTAATCCTGGAAATCCAACAGGTTATCTTTATTCAAAAGAAGAATTAGAAAAGTTAAGAGACATTGTTAAAAAACATGATTTATTCTTATTTGCTGATGAAGTTTACAGAGAATTTTGTTACGATGGAGCAGTTCCTTTTTCAACAATGAATTTAGAAGGAATTGAAAACAATGTTATCATGATTGATTCTGTATCGAAAAGATATTCGATGTGTGGAGCAAGAATTGGTGCTTTGATTTCTAAAAATAAGGAAGTGATTGCTTCTGCATTAAAATTTGGTCAAGCAAGATTATCCCCACCAACTATTGATCAAATTGCATCGGAAGCGGCATTAAAGACCCCACAATCTTATTTTGATGATGTTGTTGCTGAGTATGTGCAACGTAGAAATATTATGGTTGATGGATTGAACAATATTCCTGGTGTTTTTTGTCCGAAACCAAGTGGTGCTTTTTACTGTGTAGCTAAATTCCCAGTA
>CAMCQL010000024.1 GCA_945877005.1 Chryseobacterium gleum | reverse complement strand
CATCCAATCCTTGTAATTCTCAACGATATCAGAAGCTTGAATAACATCGGTTCATTTTTCAGAACATGTGATGCCTTCAATGTGGAAAAAATTTATTTATGTGGCATTACAGCTACACCACCTCATAGAGAAATAAACAAAACAGCAATTGGCTCAACTGAAAGCGTAGAATGGGAGCATCGCACCTCTATTGTTGAATTAGTCAACGAACTCAAAGAAGAAGGAGTTACCATTGCTTCCATTGAACAGGCAGAAGAAACGCTCTTTTTACAGAATACATCTCAATTAAACTACTCGAAAATCGCTTTAGTATTTGGAAACGAAGTAGATGGTGTGGATCAAGAAGTCATTAATTTAAGTGATCACATCATTGAAATACCTCAATTTGGGACAAAACATAGTTTGAATGTTTCAGTGTGTGCGGGTGTTGTACTTTGGGAATTCACCAAGAAATATTGTTAGTGCATTAAAATGTCAACTATAAATGTTAAGCTTGAAAGATGAATTTTAAATGATTAAGAGTTATTAATCCCAAAAAGCACATCCTTCTATCTCTAAAATAGAATATATTTGCAAAATAAAACCAACTCATACAAAGAGTTGATATCAATTCCGACAAAATAACACAAATGAAAACAGCATTTATTACTGGGGTAACAGGACAAGACGGAGCTTATTTAAGTGAATTTTTATTAAAAAAAGGATATATCGTTCATGGTTTAAAAAGAAGAACTTCACTTTTTAACACGGATCGAATCGACCATTTGTACCAAGATCCTCATCTTGAAAACAAAAACTTCATCTTGCATTACGGAGACATGACGGACAGTACGAACCTGATTCGTTTGATCCAAGAGATACAACCCGATGAAATTTACAATTTAGCAGCCATGAGTCACGTAGCAGTTTCATTTGAAACTCCTGAGTACACTGGAAATGCAGATGGATTAGGGACATTAAGAATTCTCGATGCTGTACGTTTATTAGGTTTAGAGAAAAAAACGCGTATTTACCAAGCTTCTACCTCAGAATTGTATGGTAAAGTTCAAGAAGTACCTCAATCTGAAACAACTCCATTCTATCCAAGAAGTCCATATGCAGTTGCTAAAATGTATGCGTATTGGATTACGGTAAATTACAGAGAGGCTTATGGAATGTATGCTTGTAATGGAATTTTATTCAATCATGAATCACCAATCAGAGGAGAGACTTTTGTGACACGTAAAATCACTCGCGCAGCCGCTCGAATCGCTCTGGGATTGCAAGATAAATTATACCTCGGAAATTTAGATGCGCAACGCGATTGGGGACATGCCAAAGATTATGTTCGCATGATGTGGATGATACTCCAAGCAGACGAAGCAGAGGATTGGGTGATTGCGACAGGAACAACAACACCTGTAAGAGAATTTGTTCGTATGGCATTCAACGAAGTTGGCATTGAACTAGATTTTATAGGAGAAGGAGTAGATGAAAAAGCATTTATCAAAAAATGTAACCATCCAGAATTCCAAATTGAAATTGGAAAAGAAGTATTGGCAGTAGATCCAAAATATTTCCGACCTACCGAAGTAGATTTACTTATCGGAGATCCTTCGAAAGCAAACAATAAGTTGGGTTGGGTTCCACAATATGATTTAGCTGATTTAGTAAAAGATATGATGAAATCAGACGTTAAATTAATGCAGAAAGACCAATATTTAAAAGAAGGGAACTTTAGTACTTTCAATTATTTTGAATAATAGACAATGAACTTAACATCGAAAATTTACATCGCTGGCCACAACGGAATGGTTGGAAAAGCAATCTGGAATGCATTGTCAGCTAAAGGATACACCAATTTGATTGGGAAATCCTCGAAAGAATTGGATTTGCGCGATCAACATGCGGTGAAAGATTTTTTTGAAACCACTCAGCCAGATATCGTTATTGATGCTGCAGCTCGTGTAGGAGGAATTTTAGCTAACAATAATTTTCCTTATAATTTTCTAATGGAAAACCTTCAAATTCAAAACAATTTGATTGACTTTTCATTCAAAAACAATGCTGAAAAATTCATTTTCCTTGGAAGTTCATGCATCTACCCCAAACTTGCACCACAACCGCTCCAAGAAGAAAGTTTATTGACCTCTTCTCTTGAGCCAACAAATGAATGGTATGCAATTGCAAAGATTACAGGTGTAAAAGCGTGTGAAGCGTTAAAAAAACAATTTGGTAAAGACTTCATCAGTTTAATGCCAACCAATTTATATGGCACGCATGATAATTTTGATCTAGAAACCTCGCATGTGATGCCTGCAATGATTCGCAAATTTCACGAGGCGAAAATAGCAGGAAACACACCTGTTGAATTATGGGGTACAGGAACACCCATGAGAGAATTTCTCCACGTGCAGGACTTAGCGGACGCAGTTGTTTTCTCCATTGAAAATCAACTTAATGAATCTTTATATAACATTGGCTCAGGAAAAGACATTACGATTAAAGACTTGGCAATGTTAATTCAACAGATAACTGGGCATACAGGGGAAATCATTTGGAATACCTCAAAACCAGACGGTACGCCACGAAAATTAATGGATGTATCAAAAATCAAACAAGCTGGTTGGGAATCAAAAATTGAATTAGAGGCAGGAATTAAAAATACCTATGAATGGTTTTTGCAAAATATTGAATCCTATAAAAAAATACAATTAAACTAAAACAGTGCTTTAACTATTGATTTAAAAGCATTTACACACTAAAAGCACACTAAATAAAGGCTTTAAAATCAACAATAAACTGTAATTATTCGGGTAATCACACCTATCTAATTCAATTTAATGTTCGAATAGTACGACTATTCAACTTTCTTTCTAAATTTGACGTACAATAGACACTATGGAATACAATACCCAACGCTCACAAATGTTACTTCCTGAATACGGAAGAAATGTGCAAAAAATGATTGCACATGCGATGGACATCGAAAATAAAGAAGAGCGAAACTTAGCAGCAAAAGCGATCATTGAGGTGATGGGGCAATTAAATCCCCACTTGAGAGATGTTGATGATTACAGGCATAAATTGTGGACACACTTGTTCATTATGTCTAATTTCCAACTAGATGTCGATTCACCCTACGATAAACCCGATTTGGAGATATTGTACGAGAAGCCACAACACATGGCCTATCCAAAAGGAAAAATAAAATTTGGTCATTACGGAAAATATACCCAATCTATTTTAAGCGCAACAACCAAAGAAGAAGATGCTCCTACAAAAGAATATTTGGTTACCACAATGGCCAATTTCATGAAAAAGCAATTTCTCTCCTACAACAATGATGCAGTTGAAAACAATGTGATTGCACAACACTTGTCTGAACTTACAGAAGGGCAACTCAAACTAGAAAATCCAGAAAATTTAATTCATACCAATCAAATTTTGCGGACAATGGGATTGGCAAAAAACAAGCCAAATAACAATGCTGGAAAGAACAAAAACAATCAGAACAATAAAAATAAATTTAAGAAAAAATATTAATACATGGCATCATTTGAAATATATGGTGGAAAACCGCTAAAGGGAGAGGTGACTCCTCAAGGTGCAAAAAATGAAGCACTTCAAGTTTTGTGTGCTGTTCTTATGACCGAAGAAAAAGTGACTATTTCAAATATCCCAGATATTATTGATGTTAATAAACTCATTAGTTTATTACAAGCAATGGGGGTTAAAATTGAAAAAGTAGAAAAAGGAACATATGTATTTCAAGCAAAAGAAATAGACTTAGAATTTTTAGAGTCTGAAGAATTTAAAAAAAGAGCCTCTTCATTGAGAGGTTCTATCATGATTGTTGGTCCCTTATTGGCAAGATTTGGAAAAGGATACATCCCTAAACCTGGTGGTGACAAAATTGGAAGAAGAAGATTGGATACCCATTTTGAGGGATTTGCAAAACTAGGGGCAAAATTCAATTACGACTCAAATGAACATTTTTACTCGATTGAAGCAAGTGAATTAAAAGGAACTTATATTCTACTCGACGAAGCTTCTGTTACCGGAACAGCAAATGTGGTGATGGCCGCAGTAATGGCCAAAGGTAAAACCACCATTTACAACGCTGCCTGCGAACCTTATCTGCAACAACTTTGCGGTATGTTGAACGCAATGGGGGCTAAAATTGAAGGTGTAGGTTCTAATATGCTTCACATTGAAGGTGTGCAATCATTGAACGGTTGCTACCACAGAATTTTACCCGACATGATTGAAATTGGCAGCTTCATTGGTTTGGCTGCAATGACAAAATCAGAATTAACCATCAAAGACGTAAGTTACGATAACTTGGGGATTATTCCTGATGTTTTCAAACGACTTGGTATTCAACTTGAAAGAAGAGGTGACGATATTTATATCCCTGCGCAAGAAAATTATGAAATAGATACATTTATTGACGGTTCAATTTTAACCATCTCTGATGCGCCTTGGCCTGGGTTTACCCCTGACTTACTTTCCATAATTTTAGTCGTTGCAACGCAAGCAAAAGGAAGCGTACTCATTCACCAAAAAATGTTTGAAAGCCGTTTGTTTTTTGTGGATAAACTAATAGACATGGGGGCACAAATCATCTTGTGTGATCCACACCGCGCTACTGTAATTGGATTGAACAATCAACATACATTGAAAGGAATAACGATGTCATCCCCTGATATCCGAGCAGGTGTTTCGTTATTAATCGCTGCATTATCAGCAAAAGGGAAAAGTATCATTGAAAACATTGATCAGATCGACAGAGGGTATCAAGATATTGACTTGAGATTAAGAAACTTAGGAGCAGACATTAGAAGGATAGGGTAATGAAAAAGATATTATTTAGTGCCATCTTGTGTTTTCAACTATTTGCTTATTCACAAGAAGTAAACCAAGCAGCAATCGATTTCGAAGCCATCACAGTAAATGGAACAAAGATTAATTTATCAGACTTCAAAGGTAAAGTAATCTTACTTGATTTTTGGGCTTCATGGTGTGGCCCTTGTAGAAAAGAAAATCCAAATGTTGTAGAGGCCTATAACAAATATAAAAAAAGCAAATTTCAGAAAGGAAAAGGTTTTGAAGTTCTTAGTGTTTCACTTGACAGAAATGAAACGGATTGGAAAAAAGCGATTGAATCTGATGGATTGATCTGGAAACAACATATTTTAGACAAAAATGGTCAAATCGCAAGAAATTATGGTGTTACCTCAATTCCCACTGGTTTTTTAATTGATGGTGATGGGAAAATTGTAGCCACGGGTCAAACAATACGAGGAATCGGACTACATGTTGAGATAGACAAACTATTGAAATAAACTGACAATTCCTTCTATTCAACTTAAATACTCTGTCATTTTGACAAGAAAAAATACTATGGCAAAGAGTTTGCTTAAAAGATTATTAAATTTAATTACTATGTCTGAAGAAAAAGAATTGAACAAAGAAACATATTCAGAAACAAGTTCTGAAATCAATGAAACGGCAGAGGTTGTTGAAAATTCTTCCACTGATATTAATGATCAAGAGGAAATTAAAACAGAACCCACCCCTGAGGAGAAATTGGCAGAATTAAATGATCGTTACCTACGTCTTTATTCAGAATTTGACAATTATCGTAAAAGAACAAATAAAGAAAAGATTGATTTAATTGCAACTGCAAGTGCAGGAGTATTGAAAGAGTTAATCACCACTTTAGATGATTTCGAGAGAGCAATCGCAAACAACGAAACAGTGGAAGATACTTCAACACTAAAAGAAGGTTTCCATTTGATTTACAACAAATTTAAAACTACACTTGAAAACAAAGGGCTAAAAGTAATGAATGCTAAAGGAACGTCTTTTGACAGCGAATTACATGAAGCCATAGCAAACATACCAGCGCCTTCAGAAGAAATGGTCGGTAAAATTATTGATGATGTAGAAAAAGGTTATTACTTACACGATAAAGTAATACGTTATGCAAAAGTGGTTGTAGGACAATAATAGACAAGCGATGAGTCAAAAAAAAGATTATTACGAAGTTTTAGGCCTGAGTCGTTCGGCGAACGAGTCTGAAATAAAAAAAGCATATCGAAAACTTGCATTGCAATATCATCCAGATAAGAATCCAGGGGATGCAAAAGCGGAAGAAATGTTCAAAGAAGCAGCTGAAGCCTATGAAGTATTGAGTGACGCAAATAAAAAATCGAAATACGATCAATTTGGTCACGCTGGAATGAATGGCGGTGGTGGATTTAGTGGCGGCGGAATGAACATGGATGATATTTTCAGTCAATTTGGAGACATCTTTGGTGGGTCATTTGGAGGTTCTAGAAGAGGATCAAATTATGTGAAAGGGACAAATCTTCGTGTCAAAATGAAACTAACACTCGAAGAAATTGCAGAAGGCGTTAAGAAAAAAATTAAAGTCAATAAATTAGTAAATGCTGAAGGTGTAACGTTCAAAACTTGTCAAACTTGTAATGGTGCGGGCAGAGTTACGCGTATGGCGCAAACTTTTTTAGGAAATATGCAAACCCAAGCCACTTGTCCAACATGTCAAGGTGCAGGAAAAATGATTGATTACAAACCAAGTGATGCAGATGCAAATGGTTTAAAACGTCAGGAAGAAGTCATCGAAATCGATATTCCAGCTGGTGTTGAAGAAGGAATGCAATTAAGCGTTACTGGAAAAGGGAATGCAGGACCATTTAACGGAATCCCCGGAGACCTAATAGTAGTTATTGAAGAATTGCAACACGATCAACTACGTAGAGAAGGAGAAAATTTACATTACGAAGCATTTATAAGTTTTATGGATGCAGTTTTGGGAGAAAGTATAGAAATACCAACTGTAAACGGTAAAGCAAAAATAAAAGTAGAACCAGGAACTCAAAGCGGTAAAATGTTGCGCTTGAAAGGAAAAGGACTTCCGCAACTTCAAGGATACGGAACGGGTGATTTATTTGTTCATATTAACGTTTGGACACCAACAAAAATCAGTAAAGAAGAGAAAGAACTTTTAGAAAAATTAAAAATGAGTGAGAACTTCACTCCTAAATTAGATGGATCTGAAAAGGGTTTTTTTCAACGCGTTAAAGACATGTTCCAGTAAAGATTATAATTAGAATTGATGGGGGTGTTTCTTAAGGGATTCACCCCTTTTTTTTTATCATAGGTTACAAAAAGAGTATTCAGAAACTTAAACAAAATCGCTAATCTTACCAAAAAAAAACCCTGCAAAAAAATACCATGCTGGAATTTTGAGGAAAAACATATAAGATTTTATCCTCAATTTCTTAATTCAAGACAATGTGATTATATTTATGAGAAAAACTAAAATTAAATGAAGTACCTTCTTCAAATTCTTATATTATTACTCACTTTTTCAAGTTGTATTAAAAACAATCCAACTCCCACTTGGTTGGAAATACAACCATGGAAAATCCAAGAAAATGGAACCAATAATGAAGGAGATTTAACAAGTTCTTCTTTTACAGATGCCTATGTTATCATTGACAACAAGATAATCGGATTCTTTGAGTTGCCAGTTAAAATACCTATTTTACAATCAGGAGAACTGAACATAGAAATTTATCCCGCAATACGCAATAATGGAATTTCAGCAACCAAAAAAGTGTATCCATTTTGTAAACCACATAAAATAACAAAACTTTTTAGTCCCGGAAATGAAATTTCCATTTCACCTATCACTGCTTATACTATTGAAGCAAATTTTTGGATTGAAGACTTTGAAGTAGCAAGTAGTAAACTACAAACAGGAACAGATTATCCCGCTAATGTTTTATCACTTACATCAGATAAGTCAGTAGTAAAATACGGTAATCAATGCGCAAAAATACAGTTAACACAAAAAGATTCTATTTGGGTTGGTAAAACATTGAGTAATTTGAATTTACAAAAAGGAAAAGATGTTTATTTAGAAATGGATTACAAAAACGAATTAAATATATTGACTGGAGTTTTAAGTTACAGCTCAATGAATGGTTTTAAATCCAATCCAAATATTCAATTAAATGCTCAACCTTTTGCACAAATGCAATGGAAGAAAATATACATTGAGTTAAAAGAAATCGTATCTTATTCAGTGAATGCAACCCTTTTTGAAACTTATTTTCGTATAGAACTTCCGGAATCGGTTAATGAAGGAATCGTATACTTAGACAACCTGAAAATAGTATATTAAAGAACATGAATCAGAGAAAAAAACTACTTTTTATTGCTTTAGACTTTATAAGTTGTTGCTTCTCTTGGTTTCTCTTTTATTCGTTTCGAAAGTTATTTATTGAAAAAAGCGAACTGATTTACACACCTAATTTTTATTATGGTTTGGCATTAGTACCCCTTTTTTGGTTAGGATTGTTTTCACTTCAAGGCACCTACATCGATGTAAAGCGTCTCTATCGTATGAAAATATTAAAGAAAAGTTTTATAGGTGTCTTAATTGGGACAATGGTGTTGTTTTTTCTATTGTTGATTGATGACACTATCCCAGATTACAAAGCTTATTACACCTCCTTTTCAGGATTGTTTCTCATTCACTTTATCCTGATTTTCGGAGTTAGAACACTCTTTACCACCAATCAAGTCCGTCGAATTCAACAGCGAAAAGAAGGGTTTAACACCTTAATGATTGGAGAACCAGAAAAAGTCACACAACTCTATACAGAATTAGAACAAGCTCCAAAAAGTATTGGAAATATTATTATTGGTTACCTCAATTTTTCTGACAGTAACCCTTTGAATTCGACTAAAGTTCCTTGCTTAGGTACTCTTCACGAATTAAATACCATCGTTAAAGGAAATAAAATAGAAGATATAATTTTAGCAACATCAACGACTGACACAAAATTACTCTCCGAATTAATCGCGAAAATTGCTGGAAAAGGCATCCATATCAAATTACTTCCAGATATGTTTGATTTAATTACAGGACATGTAAAATCAGACAATATCTACGGAACATTATTGGTTGATTTACCCATCGATGAATTTACCCCTTGGCAAAAAAGCTTAAAGCGACTCATTGACATCTTAATTTCAATCAGCGCACTGTTACTACTCTTTCCATTTTTCATATTGATTGCATGGCTAATTAAACGCAACTCTCAAGGTCCAATCTTTTATTTACAAGAGCGCATTGGAAAAAACGGTCGTCCTTTTCAAATCATCAAGTTTCGAACAATGGTTGTAAATGCCGAAAAAAATGGACCTCAATTATCAAACACTAGCGATCAACGTATTACATTGATAGGTGTGTTTTTGAGAAAAACACGTATTGATGAATTTCCACAGTTCATAAATGTATTAAAAGGGGAAATGTCATTAGTAGGGCCACGTCCTGAAAGACAACACTTTATTGATCTCATTAGTCAACAAGAACCCCATTATTTGCAATTAACTTCCGTTACACCAGGAATTACTTCATGGGGTCAAGTAAAATTTGGATATGCTGAAAATGTGGAGGAAATGATTCGAAGAATGAAATACGATTTGGTCTATTTAAAAAACAGATCTCTGACACTCGACTTTAAAATCATGTTTTATTCGATTATTGTCATTTTGAAAGCTAAAGGAAAATAAATTAATCAAGTGAACATTAATTTTTCACTATTTTTTTTGGGACGGGATCATGCCCACAGCTTCCATAGGGATTACATTTCAAGATTCTTTTCACTCCTAAATACATTCCTTTAATTATACCCCATTCCTTCAAAGCTTCAATAAAATAAGTAGAACAAGTTGGCGTAAATCGACATGTAGGAGGAAATAAAGGACTAATTATTTTTTGATAAATTATCACCAACACAATAAAAGGCCAACTTAAAAATTTTAAAAATTTCAATACCATTCCTTCAAAAATAAAATATCTTGCAAAAATGAGAATTAAAAATTGTATTGCGTACAAAGAATCGAAACAGTGTTAATAATAGTGAATATAGATCAATCAAGACCAAATTTGCGAATCTCCTGACCTTTTCAACATAATTCATTGAAAAAAGAAAATTATTTTATTCGTTCAAATCACCTACATTTGTAAAAAAAACAACTATGAAACACATCTTCTTCATTTTAGCACTTACAACCAGTCTTTTAACCATCGGACAAAACGAAATTAAAATGACTTGGGAAAGTGAAATTAAAGAAGTTGAATATCAAAACAAAAAACAGTTCGTTATCTCTCCAAACTCTTTATACAAAGACAATTGGCACAATTTACCGCAAACACAATTCTGGAAACAAATTGTACAATTACCGCCTGATTCCTGCCTTATTAATGTTGCCTCAAATCGTCGTGTACTTCATAAAATGGCAATGAAAGATTGGAATATATTATCTGAAAATCAGAAAGTAGGATTCAAAGATAGTATACGAACAGCTTTTCAAATAGACCCTACATTTAAAATAAATGTTACCGAGGGTAAAAATCATTTCTATAAAATTTCAGAAGTTTCTCCAAGTATTTCAAATGGAATACTAGAATTCAAAAAAAACAACGTAGACCCATGGTACGCCCAAGCAATTCTGTTAATCGAAAGTCCTGCAGTACTTCAAAAGTCTGTTGCAGGGGCTTACGGAGCTTTCCAATTGATGCCCACGGTAGCTAGAAAATTTGGTTTAACAGTAAATGCCTCCGTTGACGAAAGAGAAAGTTTTGAACGTTCTGCTTATGCAGCTTCCAAATTGATTCAAACAGTTTGTATTCCAGAAACAAAAAATATATTGAATGAATACGGACTCCATTATTCTGAAACAGATGTATGGTTTCGATTAATCGTTATGCATATTTACCATGCTGGAAGTGGAAATGTGCGAAATGTATTTAACAAAATACAACCAACAGAAGGTGGCCAAGAGCTGATTCAAAAAATATGGCTCACTTCCGTTGGGTCTTTTGGAAACGCTTCTCAAAACTATTCTCAAGTTGCTTTGGCGACTCAAATTGTACTTGATGAAATTATTCAGCCTGACGTTCGTAAAAAGATAAATCCTTTTTCAGAAAATTAATCGTTACAAATATTAAAGACAAAAATAAGTTTATTCACACTTCAGATTATAAAAACAAAAGTTAAAGATAAGGTAATAGCGACTAACTGATTAACTATCTTAACAAGTACATTTTACCAAACTCCTTTGTGAAATTTGCATCTGTACTAGTGGCGCGATGGGAAGTTTTCTCACCATTCACTTTACTCAATACCCTGTATAAATAAACACCGTTTGCTAAAGGATCTCCAAACTCGTCTTTTCCATCCCATGCATAAGCGGTCATCTTATTTTTACCGATTTCAAGGGGACCTAGTTCTTCAGAAGTAATCTCTTTGACAACTTTTCCAGAAATAGTCAAAATTTGAATTACAAGATTCTCAGGAACAATTGCACCCGTTAACGTATATACAAATCGAGTATTGGTTGAAAAAGGATTCGGATAATTCGTTAAATAAGACAATGAGGACTCCGTAATAATTTCAAATGAAACCTTATAATCATTGTCTCCAGATCGATTCCCCGTTTTATCAGCCGCTTGAACAAGTAAAGAATAAATACCATCTTGAGAAAAGACCGCTGGATAATTAATTTTCATACGTTTACTTTGTGAAGTCGCTGGAATCCATTCCATCACCTTCTCCCCTTTTGACGTAAAGTATGGAATGCGTTGTTGTTTACCCGAAGGAAGTGTTACAAATACTGAAACATTAGATGTATCCTTCAAATCATTCATAATCAAAAAGTTATTTTCATCCTTTAAACTTATAAGTATGTTAGGATTTGGGCGAATTAAATCACCATTTAATAAATGTTTTCCATCAAATGTTACATCTAAAAGTGGATTGACATTGTCTTGTTTGATAAAAAATTGTTTTTGATAAAAATTATTAAAGTGAAATTGTTCAGGCTGATCATAATTGACTTTATCTAAGGCAGGATTAATTTCCATCCAAAAAGTATTGTTTCCTATCAAACCATCTGAACTGAATGTGATTGTGTCTCTAAGTGAAGCACCTACGCGCAATGAATCCATCTTGTACAAACGAATTATTTGTTCTTTCTGATTTTTGTCTGTCACCCAATATTTAACCAAAATAGAATCCATTGGCACATCACTTACATTTTGAACATCAATCGCAAAACGAATTTGTTCACCTTCATCAAGAGAATCTCTTTGGGGCAACCACGTTATTCCTTTTTTATAAGAAATTGAAGCATCTGGTAAAGGTTGAAAAAAGACATTCCATTCTTTCAATTGCATTGGTGAAGAGTTCACTTCATCTTTCGAATACATCCTCAACCTAAGCAAATGATTTTTAGAACCTTGATTCAAGTTCGTAATAGAGCGTTCAAATGTATTTGAGCTGATTTTATCCTCCTGCTGCGATTGAAGAATATATTGATTGGAGTAGGCACTAGAATTAATCGATCCTATATCTGAAGGAGTTCTATCCGTTAATTTCCATGTAACAGATTCCCATTTTTTTACAGGGCCAATGTATCCTGTTTCTTCAATTCCTGAATTATCAAACATATACAATTGTTTTGTAACGCTTAATCGTTCGTGGTACGATTGTGAAAGTACCTCATCAACAGAATTTGAGTCTCCTTTCACACAATAAAAAATAAAACTTCCATTGGAATTTGAAGTAGTTATTTTCTTTGAACCTAATCGTTTAAACACCGAGAAAAGATCAGGATAAATTGATTTCCAAGCATTAAAATCAGCATAAAACATACTGTATACAATTAAATGATGACCATCCGGAACTTTCTCGTCCAACATTTTAGCTAAATTTTCGAGATTGTAAACATCACCCTGTCTAAAAATAAAATAAGACTCAACCCTTTGCCTACAGGAACCATCGTCATTTGCGTTTCCAAATCGATGTTCTAAATTTTGACCACGGTAATGCGTTCTCCATGGTTTAAGAGTTTTTGGGTCTATTACTGCAACATGTATCGATGGAATCGGATAGCATGCACCGTACTCCTGCATCTCATTATCAAGTAAATATTGACAATTAAAATAATCGTAATTATTATTTGCGTTATCAATAGTTATGATGTCTAATTTACGCTTAATTGTATCGTATTCTCTTTGTTGTGAAGCTGGTATTAAATTTAATTTAACGAAATCATTTTCCTTGAATTGACCATAATCTGCCTGAGACCATCCAGTTTTACCTTTGATGTATCGAAATGAACTAGTAACCCACTGTGGTACTAATGCATCGATTGCAACTCTCCAATAATAAACAGTACTGTCCGAACATCGAAATGGAAGCAGATTATTGGAGAAACTACTCTTCCATTCATCAGGTGCAACTTCGAAAGTTCCACCAGCACCCATTAAAGTCGTATATCTTTTATAAGGACTCGAAAAATCATAAACCGTATCTAATTCAAAACGATACTTTTTTGGTTCGGCAATCGGATTTGGATTGGTCGCCTTTAACGTGACACTATCTGTAGGTACAATTGCAAATTCAATTGGATAAGAGGGAATTAAAGCATCTAAACTAATGAACAACGGTTTTACTGCACGATTATTGAATGATTCATCGTATTGTTCCTCAACAAATGAAGGTATGTCAACTGAAATATCGATTGCATTCAACCCAATGCCTATTGTTGGTTGAAGTGGGAACTTAACAGAGACAGTGTCTTTATACCCCAATCCAGGTACACGTATGTAATAGGATGAATCAGCATCAAAATTCGGGAACTTTCTACTAAGTACAATTTCAAAAGTATCCTTGATGGTCTTGCCTAAATTGGTTAATACAATATTTGCGGTAATACTATCAACTCCAAGATTGATGTTTTTTGGTGTAAAGAAAATATCTTCCTCGTGAATTTCAATTTCAGGCTTATCAAAAGATGTAACTTTCAAACAAGGATCCCCATTTAAATTCATTTGATAAGAAACATATTCATCAAACAAATTATCCGACTTTTTATCCAATGCTGCAATTGCTTTCTTCATCTGAAAAGCAAAACTTTTCCCATAATTATCTTTTGCAATTGACAAATACAATTCACGCATGTATCTAAAAAGGTATGCATCCAACCCAACCCCTGTGGTAGATAAAAAGGCAATCGCACCAGAATTAGGAGTAGCAACTGCGATTTCAGCGTAGGAAGGTATTGTTGTAAATAAATCTCCAGCATGACACCCATTTCCAAGTACGAATGGATATTTGCCTTTATTATTCCATTTACTAGGTTCATCTACCCCAATATCAAATCCTGCAGCACTTGAATGACCGAAGAAATTCATTATTGCAACACCGGATGATAACTTCTTCGTAATATTACTCATCTGAACTGGATCAATAGGAGCACTTGTTTGTTTTTGAATGGACATTACATTGGCTGAAAAATCATTGGAAGAAATAATTTGTCGCAGTGAATTCATGTAATTTCTATATGTAGACTGTTGATCTAAATTACTACCACCAGAAAAATGCAACACATTTTTTTGCCAATCTCTATTTGATTCTGATGACAATAGTGTAGAATAACGTTGACTATTTTCAAATTCTTTGACCTTTTCTAAATAGTTCAATAAATCCGTTTCATTCGTCACAGATATTCTACCTGTAGGGACTAAGGGTTCCCATGCACCATTAACTCCTGCTGTCAATGCCATGTCACTTGAAGGCATCCCAAATGTTGGCAATATCGACGCAGCATAATAATCTCTATTTTGACGCATTGTACTGTTATACATAGCTTTTCCAATTAGAAATAATGCTTTTGGCTTCACAAGTGCTTTATCGTACATCGACTTCGCAAATCGCCTTATTGCTATAAAATGTTTCGGAACCCCACCTCCAAATTGAAGGTACAATTCATCAATAGATGCAAATACGACATTATT
>CAMCQL010000023.1 GCA_945877005.1 Chryseobacterium gleum | reverse complement strand
TGCCGCTTTTTCAAGTGCACTCAAACATTCTTGATCAGTAGCATTTGGAGCAACAAACAATAAATTTTCTTTGATTGTACCCGAAAAGAGTTGGGTATCCTGAGTTACAAAACCTATTTGAGATCGTAACTGATCTAAATCTACATCTTCAGCATTAATATCATTGTATAAAATAGAACCGCTCAATGGTTGATACAGCCCAACTAACACTTTAACCAATGAAGTTTTACCTGCTCCTGATGGACCTACAAACGCAATCGTTTCTCCCTGTCCTACTTCAAAAGAAATCCCATCCAATGCCTTAGTGCGAGCAGATTGGTGCTGAAATGAAACTTGATTAAAAGCTAATCTCTGAATACCTTCTAATGAAATCGGATGAGTTGGTTTTACAGCAACGGGCATTTCCAAAATCTCTTTGAAATTATCTAACGATACTTCAGCCTCTCTGTAAACATTAATAATATTCCCCAACTCCTGAAGTGGACCAAAAATAAAAAATGAATAAATCTGCAATGAAAAAAGCTCACCAATGGTCAAAGTATCAGCAAAGATCAGATAAAGAAGTAAGAACAATATCGAACTTCTCAACAAATTCACAAAAGTCCCTTGAACAAAACTAATGCTTCGAACATACCTGACTTTCTTTAATTCTAACCCTAAAATCCGAACGGTTGTAGCATTTAACCGATTGATTTCCTGATCTGCCAACCCTAAACTTTTTACCAATTCAATGTTACGCAATGACTCAGTCGTAGAACCTGCTAGTGCAGTTGTTTCATTGACAATTTTCTTTTGAATAGTTTTTATTTTTTTACTCAAAAAAGAACTTATGAAACCTAATAATGGTACTGCGGTAAAATAGACTGGAGCAATTAACCAATGAATTTTAATTGCATAAATCATCACAAAAACGATACCTACCAAGGAGGTGAATAGTATTCCAATAAATGAATTGATTAATTTCTCTACATCTGTTCTTACTTTTTGAAGTTTTCCTAAAGTTTCGCCGCTTCTTTGATCTTCAAAAACTTGATAAGGTAATTGCAACGAATGTTTCAACCCATCAGAATAGATTTGCGCTCCTAATTTTTGGGTGATAACATTTACAAAATAATCTTGAAAATTTTTAGCAATACGTGAAACCATTGCTGCACCCATTGAAAGTAAAATCAATCCTCCGACACCTTTAATATAATACGCCTTCGTAAAACGATGGGGTTGCGACGCATATTCATCCACTATTCGTTTAAAAATCAAGGGATCCATTAATGAAAACACTTGATTAATGGTCGCTAGTAACAGAGCGACAATTACCATTGCCTTGTATTTCTTTAAATAACTAATTAATAGCCTCATAAAAATAATTTAATTGTTAAACCATAAACAAATTGAAATCTCTTGGACCTAATTAAATTTCGGGATAATAGATGCGTAAATAATTGTGATCCAGAAAAAAATCAACTAAAACTAAAAAGTTCCAGTATCACTCTTAAGCATTTTAATCAATTACTAAACAATGGAATAACGATTAAAGGATTCTTCAGGATTACTAACAAATACTACCAATGATCTTGAGAAAAAAACACTGTCCCTTTAAAATGAGCCACCAACAAATTATTTTGATTTAAAACGGTCACTTGATAAACCCCCAGCTTATTTCCTTTATTAATCTCTACAGCAGTAGCTATTAATTCATCTCCTAGATCAACAGTTTTTAAATGAGAAATAGAAGATTCAATACTAACCGCTTTAAAGCCATAAGTATTAGCAGCAAATGCAAGTGCTGAGTCTGCTAGTGCATAAGAAATTCCACCATGCGCTATTTTAAATCCATTTAACAATTGTTCATGGACTTTGAGTTTTAGTTGACAAGTACCGTGACTACACGACTCTATAGAAATACCTAAAAATCTACTGTATAGATCATTGGAAAACATCAATTCAACGATTTCCTTAGGTGATTTCATATTATGCTTGTATGGAACGACTCAATAATGTAATCATTGCTAACGCAACGATGAACAATTGTGAAGCAGTGTCATCATCTAATTCTGTACCGTCCTCATCAGGTTCGCTGATTTCCATTGCCATGAACCCCGTTAAATGTGGTTGGTCGCAAAAATCTTCAATAATTTCATCATCGTCATTCTCAAAATAAGCATCTAACATTTCGAAAAAAGGTTCCTCAAATGTATCAATTAGATCTTCTTCGATCTTATTCAATGCTGCACCTTCTTGTTTAAAAGCTTCTATAATGAGGCAAAAATAATAAATTAACAAGCCTTCTAATTCCTCATTTTCATACTCAGCCGCAGCACTCATAGCATACCCCATTAAAACAGGTTGCTCTAACGCATACTTTTCTGCAATTTGTTCTAATCCATCATCGTCCAAATTGTCAATTATTCCGATTGCTTTCTCTATGCTTGAATAAGTAATATGTTTCATTTATTGCTTTATATTTATCTGTTTTTATCAAAAAAAGTAAGTCTAACGATTTAGCATAACAGGCATTACCAACATTAATATATCTTCGTGTTCATTCGTTGAATTCGCAGGGACAAGTAACCCAGCACGACTCGGTACACTCATCTGAATTTTAATTTCTGGGGAATCCAAATTTGCTAACATTTCCATCATGAACTTGCCATTAAAACCGATTTCCATATCATCACCATCGTAATGACACGTTAAACGTTCGTTCGACTCATTTGAGAAGTCTAAATCTTCTGCTGATATTGCGAGTTCAGATCCTGCAAATTTCAATTTAATTTGATGGGTTGTTTTATTTGCAAAAATAGAAACACGCTTTATTGAACTTAAAAACTGTTGTCTATCAATGGTTAAGATATTAGGATTTTCTTTTGGAATTACAGCTTCATAATTCGGATATTTTCCATCAACTAATCTACATGACATTACAATGTCTCCGAATTTAAAAACAACATTGGATTCATTGTACTCTAATTCAACCTCTTCATCTCCCCTAAAATTAGATTTTAATAGATTCAATGGCTTTTTTGGAAATATAAATGCCCCGTTCGATTCTGTAATAATGTCAGTGCGCTTATAACGAACCAATTTATGAGCATCGGTAGCAACAAATAATATTTCAGCTGGTGAAAACTGGCAATAAACACCTCCCATTACTGGGCGTAATTCATCATTACCAGTCGCAAATAAAGTATGATTAATCGCATTTGAAATTATATCTGCAGACATACGAAGGGTTATTCCTTCCTTCAATTGTTGTGTCTTTGGATACTCATCTGCATTGAACCCTACCATTTTGGCTTTACCATTATCGTATGTTATTTCAATACCGTGAGTTGTATTATCTACAGAAAAAGTACATGGTTGATCAGGTAAATTCTTAAGGATATCTAACAATATTTTAGCCGGAATTGCAATTCTACCGAATTCATTTGCTTCAACTATTAGAGAAGTCTTCATCGTAGTTTCAATATCCGATGCAGAGATTGACAAAATTCCATCTTCAATTTCAAACAAAAAATTATCTAAAATTGGAAGAGAATTGTTTGTCGTCAAAACACCGCTGATACTCTGTAAGTACTTTAATAATGTGTTACTAGAAACTATAAAATTCATTGTTTATTTATTTTAAAAACAAAAATACATTTACTTTCAACTAAAATTCTTCGCCTATCAAATAGTTACTAATAGTTTTCAACAACTTTCTTTTAGATGGTCGTTTTTTTCAAAAAAACTAAGTTTAGTTGAGTAATCCCAACTATTAAAACCAACTAGGGCAACTATACTAAAAACATGATCGCTATTCTTTTGGTTTCAAACCAAAATAAATTTGCCCCATAATCAATGGATTAAAGACGAAATATTGGCACTTCACAAACTCTCCTGAAGGCAATAGGCACCAAAACCTGTCAGGGTTATACATTACCGAATCTCCAAAATCATTCACTGATTTATTTGTTACAGGAATTCGATACATTTGCAAAATCGATTTATTTCCTGCGAATTCTTTCAATGTCATTCTACAAAATGGAGAAGTTCTACGAACACTGTCTTGTTGTTTCTTGGACAACTCAAAATTTGCAGATTCAAAATGAATTTTTTTATAATTATTTAGGTAATGTACAACCAAGTTTGTGTCTAAACCCTTAACTTTTTTACCATTTGCAAGAACAGAATAATTAGAACCTTTTTGAAGAACTTTAAAGCTTCTTGACGGCACATCGTTGAATTTTACATCCACTTCAGAAATTTCTGTACGATCCAACGAAAAAATTTCTGTACACACCCAACGTCTTTTATCAGCAAAAAAACGTGGTTCAATGATTCCGTTCAAACCTTTTACTTTCATGATAACTGGTAAATCGCTTTTTTCATCGGGTGTCTCTAACAACATATAAGTTCCGTAATGGTCTTGCGTTGAAAAACCCACATACCACGTTTTTACCCAATTTCCCTTTTGGAAAATTTGAACTTTTGTATGTGTTGCAACCATCATTTTCACGATGTTTTTCCGAGCGTTTTCAGGAACATATCCTTTAAATTGAACATTCTTAATCGTCTCCAGTATCATTCCTACCGGCTCCTGAGTAACACATTCACCTTTACTATCCGTCCAATTTTGCCCTGCGCGTATCAGCTCAATCGAACGCATATGTTGATCGGTAATGATCAACTTATCAACAGTACTTGTATCCTTAATGGCAAACTCTAACAACTCAGTATCAGACTTCCCTCTATTTCGAACCAAATTAGTCGCAAAAAAACCCAAGACACCAACAACAACTAATACAACAACTATTCCTATATTACTTTTTTTCATTATTTAAATTTTGATACTAAAACTCAACGAACGTAAATTTGGTTTCTCTGGAGCTACGTTCTAAAACCCCGTATATTTTCTTTTACGAATAAAATAAATAAGTATTGCCAAAAGTAGAATTATCGCACTTGGTAATAACATATTTATTATTTTATAATACCCTGCCTCTACTTTAACCTTCTCTTTATCTATTGAATGTATGTCAATTTGACGACTGCGAACATCTAATACCGAATTATCACCCATCATATAATCAACCATATTTTGAAAAAATTCTTGATTTCCATACACGATAGGCTGCATATTTAAAGATGCCATTGTTTCATCCATTTTCAATTCATTGAAGGCTCTTGCTCTGTATTTATATTGACCGTTTTTATCTAAAATTGAATCATATTTATTCTCTATAAATGATCCATTTCCAACCACAATTACTTTTCCTTCTTTTATGCTTTTTTCTTTGTAATCTACTTCAGGATTTTTTGCAAAAGCATCAATGATTCTATTTTTAAAATGAGATTCAAAATTACCTTCAACAATCCCTGCAATGCATTTTTTATTAGACTCATCCTCAATATTTGGATTTAAATGAGGGTTCGGTCCATAATTCTTATACATGATTAGACTTATTAAAGGCGCTAATCCTGTAACTGCAGAATTCGTAGAAGAAGAAAGAACAGGTCTTTTTATTTGTTTACCGTTCCCAACAAACTCAATTTGAGAGACATATTTCAATAAAACGGGATCAATATTTCGTGCAATTGGATGTGAAGTCGATGTAGCTCTTACTGCAAAAAACCAAGGAATCAACATTTGTTTGGCTGTAGGTATCGCTTTGGGTGCACATTGCACATCAAACACCAAATTGTCATTTACTTTAACGCCATAATCGAACAACATCTTATCTAATTCAATCATATTACGCGTTGTATGCGTATAACCATTTTTATTCAAAGTATCTTCAGGAATTACTAACTTATCAATAAAACACATTAATCTTCCACCACGCATTAAAAACTGATCAATGATGTACTTGTCTTTTTCAGAAAATGGTTTTGTTGGACGCGCAATCACAAGTCCTTTAACTCCTTTTAGTGCATCCAACGAATCATTCAGTGTAATGTCTTCAACACTGTAATAGGGAGCAATTAACGTTCTGACTCTTTGAGTTGCTGCATAGGACAATTCACCATGTCCCTGTAAAAAAGCAATTCTAGGTTTTGTTTTTTGAGTTGCCCTGCGAATTGCACTCAACAACATGTATTCTAAATTATTGATTGAATTTTGAATTTGTGCCTCAAATTGTTGGTTTAACGTATAAAACTTTCCTTGCGGTGTACCTGGCAATAGCTGAACATAACTAACTGTACTTCCCTCATAATCAATTTCAGCACCTGGCCAAAGCATCATTTGATTTTGTGTACCGTCTTTCATGAACATCACTTCCATCGGCACAATTCCTTTGCCTTTATTATAAATGGTTTCAAATAAAAACTGTTGATCTTCTTCAGTTCCATCCATTGGATCAACGAATGAATATTCCAATCGATTTCCAGTGTATTGTTTAAATTCTTTTAATTTATCTTCGATTGCATTTTTATACCGTTTTATTTCAGCGGGTAAATTACCCTCAAGATATATTTTAATCGACAACCGATTTGGAAAATTTGATTCATCAGATAAATAACTCTCTGTTCCCTCTGTTAAAGAATACCTCTTATCTTCTGTTGCATCCCAACGAAAATAAATAATAGAACCAATGATATTTATAAACACCAATCCAAGAATAACCAGTAATAAAAAGGACCAGTTATATATAAAACCTTTAGACTTAGAATCCGACATACAATTATTTTTTAAGCGATTTTATAATTGTCAATGAAGCGAAAATAAAGACACAAATTAGAGATAAAAAGTAGATTACGTCACTCGAATCAATCACACCTCTCTTAATTGCATCATAATGAAAACTCATTCCACAATAACGAATTAAGTAATCAAAATCTCCCATTAAATTAAATGAGCCCAACAATGTTAAACCGTCGTAAAAAAACCAACAAAAAAACATAGCCAAAATAAATGCAACAATTTGACTACTCGTAATAGAAGAAGAAAAAATACCAATCGCAACAAAAGTGGCTCCCAAAAGGAAAAGACCAACGTAAGAAGTAAATGTTGCACCATCATCTAACACACCAATTGGATTCCCCAAATAATGCATTGAAATATAAAAGACAATCGTTGGTACAATTGCAATCGCTAACAATGTTACACCCGCAAAATACTTAGCTAATAATACATTCAAATCGGAAATAGGACGCGTAAACAAAAGTTCAATGGTTCCATTTTTACGCTCTTCAGCAATTGAACGCATTGTAATTGCGGGAATCAAAATCAGAAAAATAGTAGGCGATAAATTAAAAAAAGGGATCAAATCAGACTCACTGCCTTCTAATAAATTTGTATTGTAAGATATAACCCAATGAAATAATCCGGAAGTAATTAAAAAAATCAATATGAATACATACCCTATGACTGAGCTTAAAAAGCTTCTAATCTCCTTTAAATACAATGCTTTCATTTAAAACTATTTAATAAAACGATTAAAATGAGCGAATTGCGCGAACCCTACAACTGGCATCTTTCTTTGCCTTACTATTATCTCGTTGTCCCGATCCAAAATTTAAATTCCACGCTCCTAGGGAAAAGTTCTGAGTTGAACTCCAATAATTGGTATAACTAAAATTACCTATACCCTTAGCATGAAGTTCATTGTACATCAATTCTAATTCACCTATTGAAGGTAAATACCAATCGTCTTGATCTTCAGACACAAGAACATCACAAACTGTTGCTGCAGTTAAAGCATCTGAACATCCTCCAAGGATATCTTTTGAGTTTTCTTCTCCGTCTCCAACATCTTCACCGTTTGCACCATCAATTAACTGACTGTAACACCCCCACTCAACTCCAGTCTTAAAGTCTTTGGTAGCTGCACATAAACCACCACTCCAAAAATTCACCTTAAACACATACCCACCTTTATATAAGTCACCAATTTTAGGTTTATTCTTAGAACAACTTAACAATGTAACGACAACCATTAAAAGCATTACTATTTTCATCCTATTTATTTTTATTTTTTAAACATCTAACTGACACTCCTGATTCTTTAATTTCATCGTCTCTATAAACATTTTTATATCCATTAGACACAAAACGATTCCATGCAGTATTCGATACATTCTCAGTGGTACTCCACCAAACGCCTTTTAATCCAATGTCACAAATTTCACCGTCAAATGAAATATAACCCGCCATTTTAGCATCAAAATTACTCTTAATCTTTTTAACCTCCTTAAATCTTAAAAAATTAAAACTTCTTTTTTTTAAATTTTGACCAGCAAAATGAGCCCCTCCTAATTTATCAATTAAAATCGACCAATCTTTATCTTCAGGCACAATCCATCCAATTGGACATACATTTCTAACATCATGAACAGCATTCCAGTTGTAAAAATAGCCTTCTTTATTGTCCCCTCCTTTATGATAAATGAAATAACTAGGACCTATTGTTGTACCCCACTCTTTCGATTCCTGAATCAATGTAATAGGATCTCCATTGTTAAATCTACTAACAATCAAATTTCTATCCAACCATTCTTGCTTTCCAATTATAACTGACCTATAATTATTTCCATCAATGTCCACAGCTCCTTTTCCATAAACTTGCCCTTCTACTACGTACCCATGAAGACAAAATAACATCAGTAAAAAAAACCACAAGTTATTCATCTTTTTAAGGGGTTGAAAGCGAAACAGGTATGATTTTCCCATTCATAAATCGCCAAGCATTACGTGTAAATTCAGAAATATACTCTGCCATTTCATTTGGTTTAACAGGTGCTTCATAACCTGGAAATGCAGCTTGTAACATTTCTGTTTGAACTGCACCTAAACACAAACAATTAAATTTAAGTTGTGTATGCTTGAATTCCTCCGCTAACATTTCAGTTAAATTCACTAAGGCAGCTTTAGATGAGGAATATGCGGCTAACCCTGAAAACTTCATCGTACCCTGAAAACCACCCATAGAACTAATATTTACAATATGTCCTTGATCGGTCATAAGTGGTAAGAGTGCTTGAATAGAAGAAAAAACACTCAAAACATTTACCGTATAGGAATCAATAATATCTGATGAAGTCAATTCCATAAATGGTTTATTTACTAACAAACCAGCATTATTAATTAGAAAATCGATCTTTTCATTTTTCAAAACTTCTGAAATATGCGATTTAAAGTTTTCAGATGCTAAATCAATATCAATACATTGAACGTTTTGATTTGATCCCCATTTTTCACGTTGAGATTGCATGTTTCGTGCAAAACCGATTACACGAAACCCCTCAATTGAAGCAAAGGATTGAATCAACTCAGCACCGATTCCTTTACTCGCACCAATTATTACAACCGTCTTATGCATCATACGAAAGAACTAATTCCTCACTTGCAGGATGACATTGACAGGTTAAAACAAATCCTTCTGCTACCTCTTCGTCAGTTAGAGAAAAATTCATTGTCATAGTCGCCTTACCTTCAAGAACTTTAGCTTTACAAGCACAACAAACTCCTCCCTTACAAGAGTATGGTGGATCATATCCCTCTTTATTCAAAGCATCTAAAACAGACAATCCTTTTGAGCTCAATGTTAATTGAATGTTCTCATCGTCTAGAATCACCCTTACTTTACTATCCCCTTCATATTCAGTACTTTTCTCAGCAATAGAATTCTGAAGTAAAACTGGAGTTGTAAATAATTCAAAATGAATTTTAGTCTTAGCTACACCAAACAAGGTTAATAAATCCGTTACATCCTTGATTAATTGTTCCGGACCACACACATAAAATGCATCCGCTTTTAGCAAGGTCAAATTTTCTTTGATTAATGAACTAACAGCGTCTTTTGTCCATCTTCCTCTTACAGCACCTTCGATCGACTCTTGAGAAAAAGCAAAATTCGTTTTCGTGTTTTTTAGTTTTCCGAGTTCATTCAAAAACATTGCTGAAGAACGTGTTTTATTTCCATAATACAAACGCATTTCACCAATATTTTGCTCTAAATGTTTCGCGATGGATAACATTGGTGTGATTCCGCTACCCGCTGCAAAAGCGACAACAAAACCTTTACTTTTATCCCAAGTAAAATTTCCTTGTGGCGGAGCAACATAAATAGAATCTCCCACAGCAACCTGTGATTTTGCCCAAGTAGAAACTACACCATGCTCCACACGTTTTATTGCAATAGCAATTGATTCATTGGGACCACTGCAAATTGAATAGGACCTACGCTCCTCTTTGCCATCTATGTAAACAGAAATCGAAACATATTGTCCTGGCGCATATGAGAAAAGATCTTTAGGCGCAGAACTAAGATCAAAACTTAGTTGTATACTATCATCTGTTAAATGTATTATCTCTTTAACAATCAAAGGATAATACCCTTTAGGAGCAACTAATTGTTTTTCCTGTTTTTTAAATATTTTATCAAATAAACCCATATCTTAAATTATTCATCAAAAGAAACTACCAACCTTTCAGAAGTAGGGTGAGATTGACATGTCAAAATATAACCAGCCGCTACTTCATCTGGTTCAAGTGCATAATTCACATCCATTCTCGCCGAACCTTCCATTATTCTAGCTTTACATGTACAACACACCCCCCCTTTACATGCAAAAGGCAAGTCAGCCCCAGCATCCAATGCTGCATCAAGTATATTTATATCATTTGATGCTAAAGGAATATCTAACACTTCACCGTCTAATATTACAGTCACCAAAGAGGTAATCACCTCATCTGTTTGCTGAACTTTAGGAACAGCGGGCGTAACTGTACCAAATAATTCAAAATGGATATTTCTAGCTGATAGACCTGCACTTACAAACGCTTCCTTCACCCCATGTATCATTGATTCAGGACCACAAATATATACTCCGTCAACATTGTCAATTGGTAATAACGTTTGAATCAATCGATTTGTTTTTTCTAAATCAATCCTACCCTTCTGTAGCTCATTCCCTAAACTTTCTCTAGATAAAATATGTATCACTCGAAAACGATTCATATATCTGTTTTTCAAGGCTTCTAACTCCTCTCTAAAGATGATAGAATTGAACCCTTTATTTCCATATATCAAGGTAACGGTTGCACTCAAAGAATTATTTAACACCGTTTTCAGCATTGAAAATACAGGTGTAATCCCTGATCCTGCAGCAAAAAACACAAATTGTTTCTCGTCCATTGAATCGGGCAGTAAAAAATTACCCATTGGAGACATTACTTCTAATGTTTCGCCTACTTTCAACTGCTCATTTGCAAAGGTTGAAAACTTTCCGTTGTCAATTTGTTTGATCGCAACTCTACAACTATTCTCAAATGGAGCAGAACACAAAGAATAAGATCTTCTCACTTCTTCTCCATTAATCACTGTTTTCAAAGTTAGGTATTGACCCGATTGGTAATGAAATAAATGCTCTAAATTATCTGGTATCTGAAAAGCAATTGAAACAGCGTCAGAAGTTTCTTGACGGATTTCTTTTATTTTTAAAGTATGGAAACTTGGTTTCATGCGTTATTTTTACAGGAACAAATTTACAAAAAGATTGTTAATTAAAGACATGTTAAATATGTGTGATATCTCGTTATAAATTTGTATATTGTTTAAATGAATCAAATGGTGACTTCTACTTCAACAATGCATTCAATTTATGTCGTTATAGAATTCTAAAAAAAAGTCTAACTTTGCACTAACACATTCAGATTATGGAGAAATTAAGCCTCGTAGAATTAGAGAAAAATTTTCAAGCTAAAATTGACGCCGATATTAAAATTGAGCCAAACGATTGGATGCCTGAAGCCTACCGTAAAACATTAACACGTCAAATTTCACAACATGCTCATTCTGAAATTGTCGGGATGTTACCTGAAGGAAATTGGATAACTCGTGCTCCAAGTCTTCGAAGAAAAGCTGTTTTATTGGCAAAAGTTCAAGACGAAGCTGGACATGGACTGTATCTCTACAGTGCTGCAGAAACATTGGGGCTTGACAGAGAACAAAGTATCGATGACTTACATAGCGGAAAAGCAAAATATTCTTCTATATTTAACTATCCTACTTTATCATGGGCTGACATGGGCAGTGTTGGTTGGTTGGTAGATGGTGCTGCAATTATGAATCAAGTTCCCCTTTGCAGATGTTCGTATGGACCTTATGCAAGAGCAATGGTAAGAGTTTGTAAAGAAGAATCGTTTCACCAACGCCAAGGATTTGAAATTATTTCAAAATTAGCTCAAGGCTCACCAGAACAAAAAGCAATGGCACAAGAATCGTTGAATCGATGGTGGTGGCCTGCTTTGATGATGTTCGGACCTAGCGATAACGATTCTGTGCATTCAGAACAATCAATGAAATGGAAAATAAAACGAATTTCAAATGACGAGTTACGTCAGCAATTTGTAGATGTAACTGTTCCTCAAGCAGAAATGATTGGATTAACCGTTCCCGATAAAGATTTAAAATGGAACGAATCAACAGGTCACTATGATTTTGGAAAAATAAATTGGGATGAATTTTACAATGTAATTCAAGGAAATGGACCTTGTAACTTTGACCGTATCGAAGCGCGTAAAAACGCCAAAGAAAATGGTAAATGGGTGGTTGAAGCAGCTTTAGCTTACGCCGAAAAAAGAAAAAAAGAAGTACAAACCGCATAATATTTCAACGATGAGTTCAAAAGAATGGCCACTTTGGGAAGTCTTTATTAGAAGCAAGCAAGGATTAAGTCACAAACATGTTGGCAGCTTACGTGCCTCAGATGCCACAATGGCCATCGACAATGCACGTGATGTTTACACAAGAAGAAGCGAAGGCATTAGTATTTGGGTTGTAGAATCAAAAATGGTTTCTGCATCTGACCCAAAAGATTCAGATGCGTTTTTTGAACCGTCGGAAGACAAAATCTACAGACACCCAACTTTTTATGATGTTCCAGACGGAATTTCTCACATGTAATTTCTTTTCATAAAACTACTACAATGACAGTAAAAGAAGCTTTGTATACTTATATAGTTCGTATTGCGGACGACAGTTTAATATTAGGTCAAAGATTGGGTGAATGGTGTGGTCATGGGCCTGTACTCGAGGAAGACATTGCCCTAACAAATATTTCGCTCGATTTAATCGGTCAAGCTACTAATTTATTTCAATACGCAGTAAAACTAGAAGATAAAGGAAAAACTGAAGATCAATTGGCTTTTTTACGTGTTGATCGTGAATATTCCAATTCTCTTTTAGTAGAACAGCCCAACAAAGATTTTGGATACACTATTGCACGTCAATTTTATTTTGATGCATTTAGAAAATTGTTCTTTGAAGTGTTAGCCAACTCTGCGGATACTCAATTGGCTGCAATTGCAGAAAAATCTTTAAAAGAAACTAAATATCACTTAAAGCACTCTTCTGAGTGGATCATTCGCCTTGGCGATGGAACAGAAGAATCGCACCAACGCATTCAAGAAGCAGTTAATTTTCATTGGAGATTCACACAAGAATTGTTTTTCCAAAACGATGTCGATAAAACGTTGATTGAACTTGGAATTGGGATTGATTTAACAACTCTTTTTGATGATTGGAAAAACTATGTTTCCAATGTGCTAAAACAAGCAACACTTGAACTTCCATCGCATTCATTTAAATTAGAAGGTGGAAGAATTGGAATGCACAGCGAGCATTTAGGATATTTATTAGCTGAAATGCAATACATGCAAAGAGCGTTCCCAAATTTAACATGGTAACAACGGCAACTATTTGGAAATTATTGGATCAAGTGGCAGATCCTGAAATACCTGTTCTTACAATTGCCGACTTAGGAATTGTAAGAACAGTTGAAATTAATGAGAATAAATGCATTGTTACTATTACCCCTACCTATAGTGGTTGTCCTGCAATGCATCAAATTGAAGAAGAAATTCTGAAAGCGCTTTCACCAACAATTCTTACGGAAGTTAAAAGTACACTTTCACCCGCTTGGACCACAGATTGGATGAGCGAAAAAGGGAAAGAAAAATTGCGTGAATACGGAATTGCACCTCCAGAAAACGAAGTCGATAAAAGCGTTTTATTTGCTAAACCGACCGTAGTACCTTGTCCTAAATGCAATTCCAAAAACACACGAATGGTAAGTCAATTTGGGAGTACAGCCTGTAAAGCTCATTATCAATGCAATCAATGTTTAGAGCCATTCGATTATTTTAAATGTCTAAGATAAGTACATGAATGAGTTTCTGCACACCCCTATCGAATTCTTAAAAGGAGTTGGACCTCAACGTGCAGAATTAATCAAAAAAGAGTTGGGGATTTTCACATTTTACCAATTACTTGAGCATTTTCCTTTTAGATATGTGGATCGTTCTCATTACAACTTAATAGCAGAACTACCTGAATGTGATGGACATGTTCAAATAAGAGGAAGGATTACAGACATCAATGATCTTTCTGCAGGAAAACAAAAAAGATTAACCGTACGTTTCCAAGACAACACCGGAGTTATTGATTTGGTTTGGTTTCAAGGTATTAAATGGGTTAAGCCTAATTTAACAATTGGAAAAGCGTACCAAGTTTATGGAAAACCAAAATTATTTAATAATTCGTTTTCAATTCCTCATCCTGAAATCATCCCATTAGAACAAGCAGATCCACAAAAAGGATTAAAAGCAATCTATTCCTCTACCGAGAAACTAAGTGCTAAAGGTCTTCATTCAAAAGGAATTGAGAAACTTACTACAAGTTTGGTCGTTCAATTAAATCATCATTTAGTAGAAACATTACCAGATCAACTCGTTAAAGAATTGCATTTACTCCCAAGAGAAACTGCTTTTAAACAAATCCACTATCCACAAAACGCTCAGTTGGCGGAAGAAGCAAGGCACCGATTGAAATTTGAAGAATTGTACTTTCTTCAACTCGAATTATTATTGCGAAAACAAATCTCCCTTCAAAAAACGAAAGGATATATTTTTGAGGAGGTTGGTCATTTATTCATGGACTTTTATGAACACCACCTCCCCTTTCCTCTGACAAACGCTCAGAAAAAAGTAATACGAGAAATTCGTCAAGACTTAAAAAGGGGGCATCACATGAACCGCTTAATACAAGG
>CAMCQL010000022.1 GCA_945877005.1 Chryseobacterium gleum | reverse complement strand
TTCATCTAATTCAACACCAATTTTAGCCAAATGTAAACGTGCTACTTTTTCATCTAAATGTTTAGGTAACGTATACACTTGATTCTCATACTTATCAGAGTTCAACCATAATTCAAGTTGAGCTAATGTTTGATTCGTAAATGAATTTGACATCACAAAAGAAGGGTGACCAGTTGCACATCCTAGGTTTACTAATCTACCTTCAGCTAATAATATAATGTCTTTTCCATCAACATGGTACATATCAACTTGTGGTTTAATTTCAACCTTAGTTTGACCATAATTTTCATTCAACCAAGCAACATTGATTTCATTGTCGAAATGACCGATATTACAAACGATTGCCTTATCTTTCATTTTTAAGAAATGTTCTCCAACAATGATGTCTTTATTTCCTGTAGTAGTAACTAAGATGTCACCCAAATGAATAACATTGTTCAATTTCTTAACTTCAAAACCATCCATTGCAGCTTGTAATGCACAAATAGGATCTATTTCAGTAACAATAACCCTTGCACCAGCTCCTTTCAAAGATGCAGCAGAACCTTTACCAACATCACCGTATCCACAAACAACAGCAACTTTACCAGCCATCATTACATCCGTAGCTCTACGGATAGAATCTACTAAAGATTCTTTACATCCATACTTGTTGTCAAATTTAGATTTAGTAACAGAATCATTGATATTAATTGCAGGTACTAATAATGTTCCATTTTTAACACGCTCGTGTAATCTGTGAACACCAGTAGTAGTTTCTTCAGACAAACCTTTAATAGTTGCAGCTAATTCAGGGAAACGATCAAAAACCATGTTTGTTAAATCACCACCGTCATCTAGAATCATGTTTAAAGGTTGATTGTCTCTAAAAGCGAATAATGTTTGTTCAATACACCAATCGAATTCTTCTTCGTTCATACCTTTCCATGCAAAAACAGGAATTCCAGCAGCAGCTATTGCAGCGGCAGCATGATCTTGAGTGGAAAAAATATTACAAGAAGACCAAGAAACTTCCGCACCTAAATCAACCAATGTTTCAATAAGTACAGCAGTTTGAATTGTCATATGCAAACATCCAGCAATACGAGCACCAGCTAACGGTTTAGTAGCACCATATTCTGTTCTCAATGACATTAAACCTGGCATTTCAGCCTCAGCTAATGTCATTTCTTTTCTACCCCAATCAGCGAGAGTAAGATCTTTAACTTTGTAAGCTAATTTTTCTGTTGTGTTAACCATATTACTTTTTTATGTTATTACAAAAATACAAAAGACTAATATCTGTTCAAAATCTATTTTACTATAAAACATAAATTCTTTAAGAATGTTCATAAAAAACAGCAAAAAAAAATTTGTTGATTTTGAATATAATTAAATTCTCTCATCTTGAATTGAACTAAACATGTAAAATGTCCTAAAATGAGTCAAATTAGTATATCAACAAAAAAGGTGTCTCGTATACGGACACCTTTGAATTAATTGATTCTTAAATTTATTTTGAAAGTTCTTCTTTTGTTAAAGCTGAAATGATCTTACCATCTGTCTTACCAGCTAATTTTTTAGTAAGTACACCCATCACTTTTCCTATTTCTTGGAGAGAAGTCACTCCCAATTCAGAAATTGTATTTCTCACTTCTAAACGCACCTCATCTTCGGTTAACATTTTTGGCAAATAGATTTCAATAACTTTAGCTTGGTCCAATTCTTCATTCGCTAAATCTTCTCTATTTTGTTCTAAATAGACTAAGTATGTTTCCATACGTTGTTTATGTAGCTTCATGATAATTTTCAACGCTGCCTCTTCAGTTACTTCACCACTACCAGATGTAGACTCAAGCAACAATTTTGATTTTATGTCTCTTAATACAGCTAACTTTTCTTTTTCTTTCGCTAACATCGCAGATTTAATATCTGCATTTATTATTTCTGTAAACGTCATATCAATCTACGTTATCGTGCAAGAATGAATTATTACTTCTCAAAGTACCACTATTTCCAGAAACACCAAACCTTGAATTTGAATTTTCAGTACTTGGTTTACTAAAATCTAAATTTATATTTCTTCTTTTAAATGCTGGCTCTGATTCAAGCTGAGACAAACCATCTGCACTTTTTAAACGTTGGTTATTTAAATGAAGACGCTCCAAACGTTCTGTATATAATTTTTGATGTTCTTCAGGTGTTAAACCAGTTTTATTTGTAGATTGTTTATCATTTACAGAAACATTCTGAACTTCATCTGAACCAATTGTATATACTATTTTAGTTGTCCCTTCAGGAGCAGATTGTGGTGTCTCCATTTTAGTTTCTGTAAACAAACCTTTATCATCAACTTCATTGAAAATGGTTGGATTTGTTGTTAAATCCCACTCAAGATTGACTGGTGATTGTTCAGCCACTGATTCGGAATTTTTGATTGTTGGCTCTACACCAACTTTTACTGATGATGTAGATGTTAAATTTTGTGTCGGTTTTAAGTATGGATCATACTCATTTCTAACTTCTACCACATTTGATTGAGTTGGAGATTCTAATGGTTTGTTGATTTCTCTAATTGGCTCCTCATTCAAAGGCTTTACAATCTTTTCAGGAGCCTTCTCAAAACCCGTAATTGGAGAAGTTTTAAATCCAGTTGCAATTAAAGTAACGCATAATTTATCCCCTAAAGTAGGATCATAACCATGTCCCCAAATAACATCTGCAGTAGATCCGGCTTCATCTTGAATATAATCAGTAATCTCTGTAATTTCATTCATCTCAACTTCTTTGTCACCATAGGTAATATTCAATAGTACATATTTTGCACCATGGATATTATTATCGTTTAATAAAGGAGAATTCATTGCTTCTTGTACACAACGTATTGCTCTGTCGTCACCATCCACAGCTGCAGAACCCATGATTGCGACACCTGAGTCTTTCATCACGGTATTTACATCATTGAAATCAACGTTAACAGACCCAGTAACAGAAATTAATTCAGCAATTCCTTTCGCGGCAACTGTTAAAACATCATCCGCTTTAGAAAAAGCATTACTGATCGTTAAATTTCCAGTTAATTCTCTTAATTTTTCATTGTTGATTACTAATAAAGTGTCAACGCTTTGACGCATTTGCTCCAGACCTTCTTCTGCTTGTTGACGTCTTTTACGACCTTCAAATCCAAAAGGAACGGTAACAATACCAACTGTAAGTATACCTAATTCACGTGCTATAGAAGCAATTACTGGAGCTGCACCAGTTCCAGTTCCACCACCCATACCAGCAGTTACAAAAACCATTTTAGTGTTTTTACTTAACACCTCTCTGATTTCATCAATGTTTTCTATTGCAGCATTTTTACCAATTTCAGGAATAGCACCAGCACCATTTCCTTCTGTTAAGGAAGTACCCAATTGAATTTTAAATGGAACCGAAGACACATCTAAAGCTTGTTTGTCTGTATTACAAACAATAAAGTCAACTCCTTTTATACCTAAATCATACATGTGATTTACGGCATTACTTCCACCACCACCAACACCAATTACTTTAATAATTGAAGAAATATTTGTAGGTAAATCAAATTCCATAGTAATTTCGTTTGACATATTTATTATTTAAAAACTTTATTAATTATCATCTTCCGTTAAAAACAATTTTCCTCTTTGAATAATTGCTTCAAAAAAAGATCCTCTCTTTGCTCCTCCTGTAGTATCCTTAAGACCTTCTGTATTTGTTGTCTCTATTGGTGGATTTTGAGCTTGTTGTTTATTCAACGCTTGGAAACCTTTTAAAACCAATCCAATCCCTGTTGAATACATTGGACTTGTTAAATTTTCAATCGTATTTTCACTGCCTAAATGTTGTGTTGGGTAACCAATTCTAGTATCCATGCCGGTAATGTATTCAAACAATTGCGGTAAATGCTTCATTTGAGCCCCACCACCCGTAACTACGATTCCAGCAATTAATTTTTTCTCGTAACCCGAATTTTTAATTTCAAAATATACTTGCTCAATAATTTCCTCCATTCTTGCTTGTATAATTCCAGCCAAGTTTTTTAGAGAAATTTCTTTAGGGTTTTTTCCCATAATGCCTGGAATACATACTACTTCATTGTCCATACTTTCACTTTGAAGCGCTGAACCAAAACGAACCTTCAATTCTTCAGCTTGCTTTTTCAAAATAGTACACCCTTCTTTAATGTCTTCAGTAATGATATTTCCACCAAATGGTATTACAGCCGTATGGCGAATAATCCCCTCATGAAAAATTGCAATATCTGTTGTCCCTCCTCCAATATCAACCAATACTACGCCAGCGTCTTTCTCTTCATCCGCTAACACCGCATCAGCAGATGCTAAGGGCTCTAAAACTGTATCTTTTACCACTAAGCCAGCTCTTTCAACACATCTATTAATATTACGTGCAGCAGAAACATGACCAGTAATTGTATGAAAATTTGCTTCTAAACGAACTCCTGACATACCAATCGGATCTTTAATTCCTTGTTCATTATCCACAATAAATTCTTGGGGTAATACGTGAATAATTTCCTCTCCTGGCTCCATCGAAAGGCGGTACATATCGTCAATTAATCGATCAATGTCTTTTTGAGAAATTTCGTCTTCTATATTTACACGAGTCAACATTCCTCTGTGTTGGTAACTTTTAATGTGTTGTCCGGCAATTCCAACATTCACTGAACGAATGATCAAATCACCAACTACCATTTCTTGCGCTTCTTTCACCGCAGCAAGAATCGAAGTAATAGTTTTGTCAATATTTGTAACAACACCACGAGACACACCAAGGGAATCACTTTTACCCATAGATAATATCTCAATTTTACCATGTTCATTGATTCTACCAACAAAACACGCAATTTTGGTTGTACCAATATCTAAACCTACAATTACTTGACTCATAATTTCACTTCTTATAAACGTTTACTTTTTACTGCAAACTACCTGATTATCAAACTTTAAATTTATACAATCATAGGTACTCCATCCTTCGTAAGGCAAACCATCACTATAAAAGTCTGCTAATTTACGAAATTTCATTCTAACTTCCGAATTTGAAAAAGCACTTCCGAAAATTATTTTATGATCCCCTACTCTTGGAATTAAAACAAAATCACCGTTTTTCTGTCTATGAATTTGACCTATCATAGCAAGTAAAAACGGGTTCTTACAAACATAATACGAAATCCTGTAAATATCGTCGATTTGATAGTTATTTATCAAATGTGGATTGTTAATTATTTCAGATACACTTTTATCGTCTTTCGAATCATTGATATCACCAGTAACAACCACAACTCTAGCCGTATATAAATAGGAAGGTTGGATTTTATACCCTAATTCATCCAGGTAAAAACTTTCCCCTTTTGTGTTGAAAACTCGAGCAATTGGCTTTCTTATTTTTACATCAATATTCCATGTACCTCCTATATTCACGTACACTTTTACATCCAATACTTCGGACATTTTTTTTATAAACTTTTCTATTTTATCTATTTCTAATTCGCTGATTTTATTACTTTCAGGCAATAAATTATTTTTTTTAATCCGTTGGAACAACTCACCTTCAGTAAGAAAAGCAAATTCTCCTTGTACATCAATCACTATTTCAGGAGTATGAATCTTGCTTTCTGAATGAAAATCATTGGCAGAAATTAAAATTGCACACACTCCAATTGCAAGAACCAACGTACCAACTATTTTGAAAACTGCCTTCATATTTAAATACATCTTGAAAGTAACATCTCTTTAATCGGACCCACTAATTGGTCAATATCTCCAGCTCCAACTGTCAATATAACACCTTTTTCGACTGTTGACAAATAGTCCAAAACTTTACTTATCTCAAACACCTCATGAGATGAATTAGTAACTAAAGATGCCAATTTTTCACTTGTTACATTTGGTATTGGTAATTCTCTAGCCGGATAAATCGGAAGCAATATAAGATGATCCGAAACAGATAATTCTTTTGCAAACTCTTTCATAAAATCATTCGTTCTTGAAAACAAATGGGGCTGAAAAATGGTAGTTATAGACATCTCGGGGTACATCTTTTTAACAGAAGATAAAAGTGCGTGAATTTCAGTCGGATGATGTGCATAATCATCAATATAAATCAATTCCTTTGTACGAACATGTAAGTCAAATCTTCTTTTAACTCCTTTAAAACTGGCCAAAGCCAGTCGAATCACATTTTCTTCTATTCCTAAAAAATCTACAAGAGCAATGCACGCCAACGCATTTTCAGCATTGTGAGTCCCTGGCAAACCCAACTTTACATCCTTCCAAGTTTTACCGTCAAAATGTACATCCATCCATTGGTAACCATCACGATAATGAATATTAGTAGCATAATAATCCGCATGTTCAGTCACAGAATAGGTTCTCACTGGCGCTTTTGTAGTTAAAGAAATTCCTTTTCTTACCACCATACAGCCAGAGGCATCAATCAGTTCAGCATACTCTTCAAAGCCTTTTTGAAAATTTTCTTTGTCCCCATAGATATCTAAATGATCAGGATCAGTTGTTGTAATGATGGATGCAAAAGGAGCCAGTTTCAAAAAAGAACGATCAAACTCATCTGCTTCAATCACAGTGTACGTAGAAGATGGGTCGGTTAAATAATTTGTTCCGTAATTGGAGGATATTCCTCCTAAAAATGCATTGCATTTCAAATCTGAAACTTGCATTATATGCGCTAACATTGCGGAAGTAGTAGTTTTACCATGCGTTCCAGCAACACATAAACCCTTAGACGATTGCGTAATCAATCCCAGTACCTCTGAACGTTTAAAAATTTGATATCCATTTGTTTGAAAATAAACAAACTCCTCCATTGAAGCGGGTACTGCAGGAGTATATACCACCAACAATTCCTCCTTAGCTGGAAGACTTGAAGCAATTTCTTCTCCTTGATCAATAAAATTTATAGTTATCCCTTCGGATATTAGCGATTGAGTTAATGAAGAAGGTGTTTTGTCATAACCTTTAACTTGTATTCCTTGTGCATTAAAATACCTTGCAAGTGCAGACATTCCTATTCCCCCTATACCAAGGAAATAAATACATTTTACTGTGTTAATATCTAACTTATTCATCAATTACAAATTTTTTCAATTGTATCAACAATAGCACTTGTCGCATTTGGTTTTGCCAACTTTCTAAGAGAAGTACTTATTGATTGACATCGTTCCTGATCCTTTAATAAAGCAATCGTTGTTTCAAATAATAACTCTTTCGCTTCGGTATCTTTTATCAAAATAGCTGCACCATTGGTTGAAAGTGCTTTGGCATTCTTTGTTTGATGATCTTCCGCAACATTGGGAGAAGGAACTAATACACAAGGCTTAGCAACAATACATAATTCAGAAACAGAAATAGCACCTGCCCTGGAAATAATTACATCTGAAACAGCATAAGCTAAATCCATTCTTTGAATAAATTCGTATAAAAAAATATGATTGGCATTCAAACGTTCTGATTGTTCATTTAATTCAGAGAAATAAAACTTACCACACTGCCACAAAACTTGAACTCCTTCTCTTGCGATTAATTCAATAGAATTTAAGACACTTTGATTTAATGTTTTCGCACCCAGACTTCCACCTATGACCAAGATTGTTGGTTTTGAAGAATCAAGATTAAAAAAAGAAAAAGCTTCTTCTTTTTTACCGTTTGTCAACAACATTTCAGATCTCACAGGATTTCCAGTAAATTCTATTTTACTTTCAGGAAAATAGGACTCTAATCCCTCGTATGCAACACATATCTTTGTAACCGATTTCGCTAATAATTGATTCGTTTTACCAGGAAAAGAATTTTGTTCTTGAATTAATGAAGGGATCTTTAAAAAACTAGCAATCTTTAATGAAGGACCACTCGCATAACCGCCAACACCAACAACAACCTGTGGCTTAAATTTATTAATAATAAAAAAAGCTTTTAAAAGGCTGTACATCAACTTAAATGGCAGTACAACATTAGAAAATGTAAGCCTCCGTTGAAACCCTCTAATTGGCAACCCAACTATCGAATATCCCGCAGCGGGCACTTTCTCCATCTCCATTTTTCCTTCCGCACCTATGAATAAAATTTCAGCATGAGGAAATCTAGCTTTTACCTCATTTGCAATGGCTATGGCAGGAAAAATATGTCCTCCTGTTCCACCACCTGATATAATAATTCTAGAAATTTCCATTATAAATTATAATTAAGCAAATGAATTTTCCGTGTTTTCACTTTGGTCCGCTATTGTTTCTTTTGAAATTCGGTAAGCAATACTTTGCACAATTCCCAAACTGAAACATGTCATAATCATCGCGGAACCTCCCATTGCCAATAACGGCATATTTTGTCCTGTTACAGGCATTATTCCTGTACACACCATCATATTGATCATTGCTTGAAAAGTGAGTAAAACACCAATTCCCATACAAACATATGTTTCAAACATTCGATCTGATGATATTGCAATCTTTAAAATACGATAAAATAATATAGCATACAACAAAACTAAAATTATAGCAGAGAGTGATCCAAACTCTTCTACGAAACTTGCATAGTAAAAATCAGCGTATGCTTCAGGTAAAAACTCTTTTAACGCACCGTCACCTACCCCTTGACCTATTAATTTACCATTAAAAATAGCATCTCTAGCGATGTCGGATTGTGCATTGGCCAATACATCAGTCCCTTCAGAATTCATTTTATTGATGATCCTGTTTTTCCAGGTTTCATACCTTGGTAAAATATTTAATTTTGGCGCGGCTATATGAACAAGAACAATCAGTGAAAGAAACATAATTGCCCCAATAATTGCTACTGAAATTCGTTTGATTGGGTAACGCGCAATAATCAACATCAAAAAAGCAATAAAACCTAAAATTGCTGCTGTTGAAAAGTTATCTTTCAGAATGAGGAGACAAATTAACCCAATAGGTGCCATGATGTACCAAAAACCATGTTTCCAAGATTCGAAAAGGTCCTTTTTCTTGACCAAAAGTTTAGAAAGATAAATTATCAAACCAATTTTAGCAAAGTCAGAAGATTGAAAAGTTAGACCTACAAAGGGTATTCGAATCCACCTACCGGCATCATTCACCTTTGCTCCAAATAAAATAGTGTACAACATCAGCAAAACTGAAATGCTTAAAAAAGCCCTTGCCCATTTAGAATAAACCAAAGGATCTTTTCGATGTACAAAAAACATCATGAGGCATCCTAGAATTACATACAAAAAGTGCTTTAACATGTAATTCAAAGGACTTCCACCGTCTATTTTAACTAGAATAGGCACAAAACTATAGACAGAAACTATTGAGAACCCCATTAAAATTAATGAAATCACCCAAATAACCTTGTCTCCTTTTAAATATTTAAATAAATTATTCAAATTGACACCAAGTTAAAGTGAACGAACTGCAGCTTTAAATTGATTTCCTCTGTCTTCATAATTCTCATAAAGATCAAAACTTGCACATGCAGGAGAAAGCAAAACAGTTTCATCTTTTTTAGCTAAACGATAGCCATAACTTACTGCTTCTAATGCAGATCTAGCTTCAACAATTGTTTCAACAACACCTTTAAAAGCTTCGATGATTTTATGGTTATCTACTCCTAGACAAATAATAGCTTTTACCTTGTCTTTCACTAAATCAAGTAATTCTGTATAATCATTTCCTTTATCTACTCCACCTACAATCCAAATCGTAGGATTTTCCATGCTTTCTAATGCAAACCAAGTAGAGTTTACATTGGTCGCTTTTGAATCATTGATAAATGAAATACCGTGCACTTTTGCAACAAATTCTAGACGGTGTTCTACATTTACGAAGTCTGCAAAACTTTCACGAACAACATCTTTACGAATGTCTACTAATCTTGCAGCAATCCCAGATGCAAGAGAGTTTTGGGTATTGTGCTTACCCTTTAAAGCTAAATCATGAATTGACATAGTGATTGGATCTTTTATGTTTATGGTTAAATCTAATTCTGAAGCAAAACCGCCAAATGTTATTTCCTGTTTCATAGAAAATGGTATACATTTCGCAGCAATTGGTAATTTTTTTATTTGACTGACAATGTTCGCATCATCAGCATTGTAAATCAAATATTCTGATGCTGTTTGATTGTTTGAGATTCTGAATTTTGAAGCTACATAATTCTTCATCTCATAATTATAACGATCTAAATGATCTGGTGAAATATTCAATAACAGAGCAATATCCGCCTTGAATTGAAACATTCCGTCCAATTGAAAAGAACTTAATTCCAAGATGTACCAATCAAAATTTTCCTCAGCGACCTGCTTCGCAAAACTTTGACCAATATTTCCAGCAAGTCCTACATTCAAACCTGCTTTTTTGAAAATATGGTACGTTAATAATGTTGTTGTCGTTTTTCCATTACTTCCTGTAATGCATACTGTTTTGGCAGTTGAATAATATCCAGCAAATTCAATTTCCGAAATCACAGGAGTTCCCTTTTGGAAAAAAGCTTGAATGATGGTCGCTTTTTCAGGAATTCCTGGAGACTTAATGACCAGATCCGCATTCATCAATATAGCAAGTGTATGGGTATTTTCTTCCCATTCAATGCCACGATCAATTAATTCTTGTTTGTAAGCAGCTGCTATTGTTCCATAATCTGAAACAATTACTTTCCATCCTTTCTTCAGTGCAAGAATAGCGGCACCAACTCCACTTTCTCCAGCACCTAATACGACACAAAATTTTCCGTTGCCTTCCATCCTATCGAACTTTTAATGTGACAATCGTAATTACTGCAAGTAAAACTGCTAAAATCCAAAAACGAGCTACAATTTTTGCTTCGTGTAATCCTTTCTTTTGATAATGATGGTGTAACGGAGCCATTAAAAAAACACGCCTACCTGCGCCAAATCTTTTTTTGGTATACTTGAAGAAACCGACCTGAACCATTACTGATAAATTTTCGATCAAAAACACACCACACAACACAGGAATTAACAACTCTTTTCTCACTGAAATAGCGAAAACTGCAATTATTCCTCCTAAAGCTAAACTTCCTGTATCACCCATAAAAACTTGTGCAGGGTAAGAATTATACCAAAGAAAACCGATGCATGCACCAACAAATGCCGCAATGAAAACAACCATTTCTTCTGCTTTAGGTATGTACATCACATCCAGATAGTCGGCAAAACGAATGTTTGAACTTACGTACGCAAAAACTGCTAACGCTAAACCAATTATTGCTGAGGTTCCTGTAGCAAGACCATCTAAACCATCTGTAATATTCGCTCCGTTTGAAACAGCAATCACAATAAAAACAACAATTGGAATAAACACCAACCAACCCCATGATTTATGAGAATCATGAACCATCCAATTGTAATTGAATTCATTTCCTTTAATAAATGGAATCGTTGTGGTCATATCTCGTGTTTCAATCCACATTGAATTTGCATCTTTTACTAGATCAGTATGGTGATGTGAAACAATGCGCTCGTCTCCAGTTAATACATGCGTTTTTGGAACCATTTTATGAACTTTAACATCATCGTTAAAGTACAAAATGCACCCTACTATAATACCAACTCCAATTTGCCCTACTACTTTGAACTTTCCTGCTAACCCCTCTTTATTTTTTCTGAAAACTTTAATGTAATCATCCAAGAAACCAATCAATCCTAACCAAACCGTAGCAATCAACATTGTTATCACATATACATTGTGAAGTTTTGCAAATAACAATGTTGGAATTATAATTGAACTTAAAATAATCATTCCACCCATAGTAGGAGTTCCTGATTTCTCAACTTGTCCATCTAAACCTAGGTCTCTAACGGTTTCACCAATTTGTTGTTTTCTCAACAAATTGATTAACTTCTTTCCAAAAACTATGGAAATAATTAAAGAAGTAATCAATGCCAATGCAGCACGAAAAGAAATAAATCCAAATAATCCAGCACCGGGAAAATTTAGTGTATCTAAAAAATTAAATAAATAATATAACATTACTTTTCAAGTTTTGTAAATAAATTTAATACCGTTTCCATATCATCAAAATGATGTTTTACCCCTTTTATTTCTTGATAGGTTTCATGCCCTTTTCCTGCAATTAATACAATATCATTTGGTTGTGCCATCAAACAAGCTGATTTAATCGCTTGTTCACGATCCGTGATTGTCAATGTTTTATTGTAAAATTGACCTTCCACTCCTTTCATCATGTCCGCAATAATATCCTCAGGATTTTCAGACCTTGGATTGTCTGAAGTAATAATTACTCTATCACTCATTTGACAAGCAATCGCCGCCATTTTTGGTCGTTTTGCTTTGTCTCTGTCTCCTCCACACCCTACAATCGTGTAGACTGTTTCATTTTTTGTACGAATTGCACCAATCGTTGACAATACATTCTCTAACGCATCCGGTGTATGCGCATAATCTACGATTGCAGTAATCCCTGAATTACTTCTAACATACTGAAAACGACCAGTTACCGACTCTAACTCACTAATAACCGTTAAGACTTGCAACTTGTCTTGCCCCAATAAACTTGCAACTCCGTAAACTACCAATAAATTGTAGGCGTTAAAACTACCAATCAATCGTGTCCATACTTCTTGGTTATCAATAGATAAAACCAATCCTGAAAATTGATTTTCTAGAATTTTTGCTTTAAAATCGCATGGTGTTTTTAATCCATAAGTTGCTAGTGTCGCAGAAGAATTTTGCACCATAATTTGACCGTTCTTATCGTCAACATTTACGAGTGCAAATGCTTTATCCTTTAAATGATCAAAAAACTGTTTTTTTGCTTTAATGTATTCTTTAAAAGTCCCATGATAATCTAAATGATCGTGGGTAATATTTGTAAACACCGCACCAGCAAAGTTTAACCCTGCAATTCTATGTTGCACTACTGCATGGGAACTCACTTCCATGAAACAATACTCGCATCCATCCTCTACCATCTCAGCCAATAAACCGCTCAATGTAACTGGATCTGGCGTAGTATGAGTTGAAGGGATTTCTTTGTCTCCAATTTTGTTGACTACTGTAGAAAGCAAACCTGTTTTATATCCTAAATTCGAAAATAACTTGTGCAACAATGTAACGCAAGTCGTTTTTCCATTTGTTCCTGTTATTCCTACTAACTTAATTTTTTTAGAAGGATGTTGATAAAATGCAGCAGCCATTCTCCCTAATTCAAAAGAGGTATCCGAAACACCTATGATCGTTACACCTTCAGTTTCTGTCTTGTAATCTTCCTGAACTACGATGATCTTGCACCCTTGATGAATTACACTTGAAATGTATTGGTGACCATCCGATTGAGTACCTTTTATAGCAACAAATACTGTTCCTTCAACTGCTTTTCTAGAATCAAAAACAATTGCATTCACTTCTAAAGCAACATCTCCAGAAATGTACTTCACCGAACAATCAGCTATAATATCTTTTATTCTCATTCTTTTAATGTTAGCTCTATCAAACCACCACGATAAATAGGTTTACCAGGAGTTTGAGATTGTTTAACAACTTTACCAAATCCATTTAATCTCACGTTCATTCCACAGTTTTCAATCAGATAAACAGCATCTTTGGCTACCAATCCTACGACATTTGGAATTACATTTTTTGCATTCTTGCGTTCTGATATTTCAATACGACCAGGTTTCACCGTTGTTTTCACCCATTCATCACCCGATTGTTGAAGTACAGGCAACTTTAAATGTTTTAAGGATTTCTTTAAATCATAGGCATTCCCATCTTTCGTTACCGGAATTTCTTTTTTCTTCTTTTTATATTCATTGATTGCGGCATGGTATTTTAACCTCGACGCGTAAACTTTATTTGCAATAGCAGAAAACACTGTTCCTGACATCACGGATCCATACACATTTTCCCCTAAGGCTTCTACCGAAACAATACAAGAATACAAGGGTCTCTTTGCTGGGAAATACCCAACGAATGAAGCCATAAAAATTCGTTGTCCCTTGACGTTGGACTTGTACTTATCGTTCAATACTTGAGCAGTTCCGGTCTTACCCGCAATTTCAAAATAAGAAGAGGTCAACTTTTTACCCGTTCCATTTTTCATTACCCCTTTCAAGCAACCCTGCAATATTTCCAAAGTTTTTTTAGAACAAATTTTCTGACGCAAGACCACTGGTTGAAATGTTTTAACTACCTCAACCCCTCTGCGAATTTCTTTTACAAACTGGGGACGAACCAATTTACCGTCATTTGCAACCGCATTGTAAAAAGCCAATGTTTGTAGAGGTGTTTGTTGGAACTCATACCCAACCGCCATCCATGGAAGTGAAATTGCTGACCAATTTTTTGTACCAGGTCGTGTAACGGTAGGTATTGGCTCACCTATTAAATCGATTCCTAAAGGCTCTGTCAATCCAAAATCATCTAAATGTTTTACAAATTCTTGGGGTTCATCTCTATACGCCTTAAAAATAATTTTTGAAATTACGTTCGATGATTTTTCAAATGCTTGCTGAATAGTAATCCGACCATAATTATGTTTTTTCGCCTCATTCAACGTTTTTCCGTAATACATATAACTACTTGCGCACTGAACAGAATCCGTAATTTCAAATTTTCCGTCTTCCAATCCTGCCATCAAAGAGGCTAATTTAAATGTTGAACCAGGAACTTCTTTTATGCCGATCGCTTGATTGAACGTTTCGTAATAATTTCCATCCTCCTGATTTAACGTCAAATTTGCAATTGCTTTTACAAATCCTGTTTTCACATCCATTACAATTACACATCCACTATTGGCTTTTTGACTTTTTAACTGATTGTGTAATTCATTTTGCGCAACTTCTTGTATCTCTTTATCGATTGAACTTATGACATCTGCTCCGTCAATTCCAGTTCTGAGAACTTTCCCTGTTTTCTTCCATCCTGTAGTTAATCTTTGCTCGATTTCAATACCCGGTTGACCAAATAAATATTCGTAGTAAGCCCCTTCAATTCCAACTCTAATTTCTGTGTTCGCTCGTTCGTCTTTTTTATAATAGCCTAGGGTTCGTTGCATCAAATCTCCAAAAGGTCTTTTTCTATGAGTGATTTCAACTTCAATCAATCCACCTTTATTTTTTCCTTTTTCAAAAATCGGGAACTTTCGCAAACGATTTCTTTGTTCGTTTGTTACTCTCTTCTTAATCAAAATGTACTTATTCTCTCTTTCCCTCTGAGTTCTAATGTAATTCGACCATTCTCTAGCACTCATATCTGGAAACATTTCAGACAATCTCACCCCTAATTTATCAACATTTTCATCAAAGAATTTTTTGTTTTTTGGAGCAGTAGGATCCATATAAATATCAAAGAACGAAACGGTAGTTAATAGTGTTGTTTGGTTACAATCTAAAATATTTCCCATTCTAGAGACTTTTTCTACTGTACGTGTTGGTATTTCTCGCGAAGTAATATTGCTCTTTGAATTTAACATTGAGCTTGCCCCATTGAACTGAATCACAAAAGTTTTCACCAATACAGCTATTAGACCCACTATAAATGCGCCAAAAACTAGATAAGAACGTAGTACTATTTTATCTTTGTCTGTCACTCTTCTATGGCTCTTTTTATACGTATTACTTTTGCAGGTTTCGTTGTTTCATACAACCCTACCTTCTTTAATCTATTTACCAATTCATTTCTTCGTGTTCGCATCTCTAAACGTGCTTTAGAATCAACATAATCAGCAGACCTTGCATTTAATTTTTCTTGTGCTTTCTC
>CAMCQL010000021.1 GCA_945877005.1 Chryseobacterium gleum | reverse complement strand
ACCGCTTCTTACCTCAGAATTGATTCGAATTATAGTTTTATAATTAACCATTTTTTTATTAAAGATAATTAAAATATTAGTTTTTTGATACTTTTAAAGCTTTCCATGTCAAAAATACACCAATAAATATAAATGTAATACTTAAGAGTTGACCTGTATTCAACATCCAAAAATTATCTCTTTCTGTCTGCCCCACCTTCACAAATTCAACTATAAATCGAGCTGACCAAAGTACCACCATAAACACACCGAATAATAAGCCTGGTTTTAATCGTGCATCAGTTTTCCAATACATGTATAATAATACCCAAAACAAACCAAAATACCACATTGCTTCGTACAATTGTGCAGGATGTCTAAACACATGTTGGTTATTAATCATGTATTCAATTCCCGCTTGATTGAAACGAAATCCCCAAGGAAGATCAGTAGGAATACCAATGATTTCATGATTGACTAAATTCCCTAAACGAATACAACAAGCTGCGATAGCAACACATATAGCAATACGATCTAAAATCCATATCATTGGTTTTTGAATTATCTTTTTTGAGAAAAAATACAATGCGATAAGTATTGCGATAGCGGCGCCATGAGAAGCCAAGCCTCCTTCCCATACTTTAAACATATCTAAAGGATGAGAAAAATAACCTTTTTCAATTAGATAACCACTTTTATCAAATTTATCAAAATAAGGCCCATAAAAAAATACATGTCCAAATCTTGCACCTACAATCGTTGCAATGACAACATACATTAATAGCTTATCTAGAATTTTCTCATCTATTTGTTCGCGTTTAAAAATACGTTTCATTATAAAAAAACTAATAATTAATCCGCTTACAAATAATAACCCATACTTATTTGGAGTAGGTTGTCCTTCTATTAATTCAGAGGTTACATTCCAATCGATTCCTAAAATCACCTTGTTCTATTTATGTTCTACATGAAAAGTAGCATTTGGTTTAATTGCATTCTTTTTGAATTGCAATTTTTCAGACCTACCTTTTTTAAATATTTTATTACTGATCATCGACCCTTTTCGAATTGCCTTTTGCTCTTCTATAGGAAGATGTAACACATTTTTGCATTCAACAGAACAACAATTCTCAAAAGTTTCTTTACAATTGTCACATTGAATAAATAATAAATGACAACCATCGTTCACACAATTTGTATGTACATCACATGGCTCGCCACATTGGTGACAATTTGCTATAATATCTTCAGAAATGCGTTCACCTCTTCGTTCATCAAAAACAAAATTCTTACCAATAAACTTATTTTCAACTCCTTTCTCTTTGCATTCATTCGCATATTTAATAATGCCACCCTCTAATTGATGAACATTTTTAAATCCTCTATGTTTGTACCATGCAGAAGCTTTTTCACAACGAATTCCACCTGTACAATACATCACAATGTTCTTATCTTCATTCCCTTTTAAGTACTCTTCCTCGATAATCGGTAAGGATTCTCTGAACGTATCTACATCTGGTGTAATTGCTCCTTGAAAATATCCTACCTCACTTTCATAATGATTTCTAAAATCAATCAATAATGTATTTGGATCATCCGTTAGTTTATTGAACTCTTCAGCAGATAAATGAATCCCTTTGTTTCTAACATCAAAAGTTTCATCATTCAACCCATCCGCGAGAATTTTATCACGAACCTTTATCTTCAATTTCAAAAATGGATGTTTTACACCTCCATCTTCCACTGCGATATTCAATCGAATTCCGTCTAAAAAACTAATTTGATTCAATTCATTTCGAAATTGTTCAAAATGAGGGACTGGAACTGAAATTTGAGCATTGATACCTTCGTTTGCTACGTAGGTTCTCCCTACAATGTTCAGTTTAGACCACTGTAAAAAAAGGTGATCTCTAAATACAGTAGTATTTTTTATTTGAGCATATTGGTAAAAAGACACTGTAATGAATTGTAATCCACTCTCATTCAATTGTTTTACCAATTCCTCTTTACTTAATGTGTTCCACAGTTGCATGCTATGTCGTTTATTGAGTTAAGTACTGCAAATGTACGTATATTTTTAAATTTGTAATGAATTCATTACTTTTAGTCGAGCTATATCAACTGGCTTATTTTTAATTCATTTTCGATTGAATGTTCTTTTTTAATCAGTCTCTAACTTAATATAAATATGCTAACGTTTGCGGAACAACTCTCTTACCACTTAGAACATCATTTACCAGGTGAAATCGCCCATACACCTCTATCACCTTCAGGAAGAGGTGTTTCGAGTGAAGCATTAAAAACAGCCAATAATGTTAAAGAATCTGCTGTTGCAGTCATCCTTTTTGAAACTTCGAATGAACTTAAATGCACTCTTATACAACGACCTCATTATGAAGGAGCTCATAGTGGACAAATTAGCTTTCCAGGAGGAAAAAAAGAACACCAAGACACTGATTTATTAATCACTTCAATGCGTGAAACTTTTGAAGAAATTGGAATTCAATTATTGCACGAAAATTTAGTGGGAACTCTCACTTCTGTATATATTCCTGTAAGCAATTTTAAAGTCGCGCCTTACGTTTTCTATTTTCCAACCACACCAATGTACAAAGCGGATAATTTCGAAGTAGCTGAAATTGTTGAGATAAAAATTAAAGAGCTGCTTTCTGAATCAGTAATTAAACAAACGAGCATTCCAATTTCAAATGGTAATCTTCTAAAAGACATTCCTTATTTCGATCTTGAAAACAAAATCATATGGGGAGCTACCGCTTTAATATTAAACGAATTAAGAGAAGTAATTAAAAATATTCAATAAATTAAATCTCACCTCCAAATCAACTTTATTGATTTTTTTGTCGGTACTTGATCATGAAAAACAAAGTTTATTCGATTAACACCTGGAAGAATATTTTCAAAATTTGTATCAAAATGTACTCCTTGAACATCAGAAGTCAACCAGCAATCCTTCAATAAATATGGTGTTGAAATTTCAATTACACCTGTCTGTCGAATTGAATCCAATGCAACAATTTCCCATTTTACTTGATTAACATCCACATTAGTTTTATTGCTTATTTTGCCCTGATGATAAAATCTTTGTTTTGCCCACTTTTGATGTTCGTCAGTCCATTCACATTCAATAATAACGTTGGTTAACTGAATCTTCAACAATTCACTATCATTTAACAACTCCAACTTATCAAACTGATTTAACTTTACAGAATCAGATTTTAAGAGTAATTCTGCTCCCTCTTCGGAAATAACCCTAACCTTATAATTTACATTTATTTCAAGAGGAATATCAGAGGTTAACACATACTTTTCACGATTTAATTCTTCAATATGTTCCAAAACTGTCACACTTTTATACAAAAGTTTAACCTTGTATTGTAACGCCTTCCAATTTCCAGAGAAATCAATACTCGACCAAGTGGGTCCTGGCCAACAATCGTTCAATTGCCAATAGATTGTCCCCATACAATTCGGAGCATTTAATCGATGACTTGAGATGGCCATACCAACTCCCTTAGCTTGTGTTAATTGTGAAAAATACACAAACTCATCAAAGTTTTTCGCAACACCAAATAAGCGATCTGAATGTTTTTTGATCATACCATTGCCAACATAACTCTTTTGATGATGTTGCATAACTGGACTAGAAAGATTCCATTGCGTAGAATCGCTAAATGTTAGTAATGTTTTTCTTTCTGGAAAAGATTGAAATCCATATTCGGCATTAAATCGTCCAAATTTCCTAGAGAAATCTTCAATCGGATCTGAGCCATGCCAAACTCCCCAGTAATGTTGGGTTCCATGTGGGAAATCTTCTTTGTTAATCCAATGTCCCAACGGAGAAGTTGGTGTATAGGGTAACCAACAATAATCCTCCACTTTTTTAGCAATAAAATTCTTAAACAGCAAATCATAAGCCTTTTCAATTTCTTTTTGTCGTTGATTAAAAATGGCATATTTTTTTTGAAACCCCCAGTATTTCCATGCAACGTCTACCTCATTGTTACCATTAATGAGTATCACTGAGGGATGTGATGTTATTCTAGGTAAATGATAGTCCAATTCTTTACCGACTAGATCTAAAAATTCTTTATTAGCAGGATACATCGCACAGGCAAACATTAAATCTTGCCAAACCATAATCCCCCGACGATCGCATTCCTCGTAAAAAAAAGAGGATGGGTAATCTCCTCCACCCCATACTCTGACACAATTGAAATTTGAACTATCCATTGCATCTAATAATTTCTTAGTGTTTTCCTTTTTAATTTTACCTGGAAAAACATGTTCTGGAATATAGTTTGCTCCTTTACAAAACACTTTTTTTCCATTCACTTTGAAATAAAAAGAAGTACCAACTGCGTCTTTTTCTTGAATTAAATCTACCTTACGAATTCCAAAGACTACTTTCTCAGACGAATATATTTTACTGATTTTATCTTTTACCATCCATTCATCTTCGTATAAATAAGGTGTGCCAAATCCTTTGGGCCACCATAATTTAGGTTCGTTTATTGAAACTTTTAGTTTAAACCAACCATTCACAACCGTCAATTGATGAGAACCAAATAATTTAGAATCCAACTCAAAGATTGAACTATCTTTCATTGAATTTGGTAACTGTCCAGATAATTCTAAGATGGCTGAAGAATCGTTCAATACAACTGTTTCAATTTTAGCGATTTTTAGATGATTGTCTATCCCAAAAGCTAATGTAACAGGCTTTAAAAAACCAATAGTATTCATTCTCAATGCCCAATCCCAACCAAATTGATATTGAGGTTTTCTTGTCAATGGAGCTACCATTTTTCGTCCATTATCATTTGGAGCAGGGTACAAAAACTGTTTAGGTTCAATTTTATCGTGGTACATTATAGGCGGAGTAAAAACAACACGAATCGAATTGATACCGAGACTTAAGTACTTTTTGATTTCAACTTGATAAGGTAAAAACGCATTTGAAGCTTTTAAAACCAATTGATTATTGATATAAACATTTGCATACGTATCAATTGAAGGGGCGCACCATCGAATAGACGATTGTTTTAACTGAGATTCACTGATGGTAAATTCCGTTTTGTATATCCATTGATGATTTTCAATCCAGTTGAATAACAATTCATTTTTACCGTAAAAGGGATCTGGTAATATTTTTTGATTTATCAAATGTTCTTGAACAGAACCATGAGTTCCTACTTCAATCCATACTTTTTTCCCTGGTAAAAAAAGCTTCCAGGATAGTTCTTGTTGAGAATAGACACTCATCCCAAAATATAAAAAAGCAATAAATAACAGACCCCTCATTATCAAAATATTAAAACTTAAACGCATCTGTAACAACTTACTTTTTACGAATAATCCTCCATTAAGATAATGATTTAGTTAAACAATGAATAAATTCAGCTAAATTTTAATGTACTTTTGTATCAAAATTAATAATTTAAAAAATTCAAAAAGAATGAATTCATTATCAATTTGCAACCATGTAAAATCTAACTTTTACCTAATGAAAAAAATGTTTACTGTTCTAATCATCTTTTTATCCTTGATTCAAACTGGCTGTCAAAAAACAGATTCCTCGCAAAAAGATACCGATGATGCAATCATTAACAAGTATCTTTCCGAAAAAAAAATATCTGCCACAAAAACTTCCAGTGGATTGTATTATTTCATTCAAACAGATACACTTCCTAAGGGTAAACAAGTAACACCTAATTCATCATTAATTGTTAAATACAAAGGATATCTGCCAAATGATTCCATCTTTGATCAAAACGTGAATGGGTCTGCAATCAATTTAACTACAACTATTAAAGGTTGGTCAGAGGGACTTACAAAATTTAGAGTTGGAGACAAAGGAAGTTTATTTATTCCGTCTCACCTTGGATACGGTGCAAACGCAACAAACAAAATACCCGCTAACTCTGTATTATTATTTGATCTTGAAGTCATTGAAAATTAAATTTTCTTTTTTTTAAAAATTTCTTTTCAATTTTAGATAATTTCAACCCTTTATTATTTTTATACCCTATCATTTCCAGTTGTTGAATTTCAACAAAATTCACTGGTAAAAATTTGATTTTATTCCCTTCAAAATCAAATCGATTTATATTAGGTAAATCAACTAAATTATCTGGTAATTTCAATAGCTTATTTTCATTCACGTACAACTCTCTCAACAATGACAATCTATTCAAGTCATCTGGTAATTCCTGTAATCGATTGTACGATAAATCTAACATTTCAAGATTTACCATCCTTAAAATACATTTTGGGAATACCCCTAAATCACAAAACGATACCGAAAATTCTTTTAAACCATTTAATTTAGAAAAATCCTCTGGTAAATAAGCTAAAGGATTAAAACTTAAATTCAAATGAATTAATGTTTTAAGTAAAGAAAGTTCAACAGGGACTTTTTTTAAACCATTTTCTCTCAAATCTAAATTTTTTATTGTTTTAAACTGACCAATTTCCTTTGGAACTTCAATCAATTTATTCCTTCCTAAATTCAACGATGATACCAATTTCAATTGTAATAATTGCAGTGGAAAATTTGAAAATTTATTTATAAACAAATCAATTCCTTGAAGTTTTTCGCATTTTATTATAGAATTGGGTAATTCACTCAATTTGTTAGATGGAACTTCTAACCAAAATAAGGCACTTAATTGCCCTATACTATCTGGTAAAGTAGTTAGTTTGTTATATCCAAGATTCAACTCTTCAAGACTATCCAATTGACAAAACGAAAAAGGTAATTGTTGCAACGAATTGTATTGTGCATTTAAAACTTTAAGTCGCTTTAGTTTTCCAATGGAATTTGGTAATTTAGAAATGTTATTATTTGATAATTGAAGGTAGACCAGTTTTTTTAAACCTCCCATACTTTCAGGAAGGGATGAAAGCTTATTGTGGGAAAGATTAAGCTCTTCTAAATTAGGGAAACTTCCTATAACTTCAGGTAGTTTACGTAATCCAGAATAACTTAAGTCCAACTTGTAAACTAGATGAGAATGCCTCACTGCATCATTCAATGAAGAATATACTTTTTCTCGTTGAGCAAATAAATAACAACCGTTAAAGGAGATTACTAATAAAAGAATATACAACTTCGAAAGCATCGGTTTTTAAATAAATCCTCTCCCACTCTGAACAATGTTCAACTTCACAATTTAATCGAAAGGTATAAATTTTGTAGTTAACCAATGTTAAATTCTTAGTACATTTGAAAAAATAATTCAAAAAAATAATCTGTCATGAGCTTAAAAATCTCTCCTTCAATGCTTTCATGTGATTTCTCAAATATACAACGCGATGTTGAAATGATTAATTCAAGCGAAGCTGATTGGTTTCATATCGATGTGATGGATGGTGTTTTTGTTCCAAATATTTCCTTTGGGTTCCCAGTTATAGAAGCAATTTACCGACATGCTTCCAAACCTCTTGATGTTCATTTAATGATTAAAGATCCATCTCCTTATATCGAAGAATTTAAAAAAGTTGGAGCGGAAATATTAACTGTTCATTACGAAACATGTCCTCACTTACATCGAGTGATTCAGTCCATTCACAACGCAGGAATGAAGGCAGGTGTCGCATTGAATCCACACACACCTGTAAATGTTTTAGAAAATTGCATTCAAGATTTAGATTTAGTACTAATTATGTCTGTCAATCCAGGTTTTGGAGGTCAAAAATTCATTCCTGAAGCAATTACAAAAGTAAAACAGGTTAAACAATTAATTGAGTCTAAAAACTCTAACGCGTTGATTGAAGTTGATGGTGGTGTAAATTTGGAAACTGGTAAACTTTTAGCTGAAGCGGGAGCAGACGTTTTAGTAGCCGGAAGTTTTGTATTTAATTCAACTAATCCGAACGCAACAATACAAGCTTTAAAAAACCTCTAAGATTAGTTTTTTTTCTTTAGATACATTTTGTTTTCTGTACCATTCATTAATCTTAAGATGTTTTTTTTATGTGTTATTACCACTGCAGAACCAATGGAAATAGAGAAAATAATCAATGGAATCGATTTTTCTTGAAATACGAAAATTAATACGATTGGAAAAAAAACTGACGTAACAATCGCTCCTAAAGAAACATAATTGAACGTAAGAAATACGCCTAAAAAAATCAGCATACAAACACATGCTGTTAATGGATGTATTGCTATAATAACCCCTAAAGCAGTTGCTACTCCCTTCCCTCCTTTAAATCCTGCAAAAACAGGGAAAACATGCCCTAATATCACTGTAATTGCAGCGGTAATTTTCAATAGCACCAAAGAATCGTGATTGAATCCGGGGAATAAAAATTGAGGTGCTAACACTGCCAATAATCCTTTAAGTACATCAACAAACAATACAATTTTACCAGGTTTTTTTCCTAATACTCTAAACGTATTGGTAGATCCAGCGTTTTTGCTACCGTGTTCTCGGACATCAATTCCATAAAAACGTTTACCAACCCAAACGGCTGTCGGAATAGATCCAAACAAATATCCTATTAATCCAACAATTAACCAATCCATCTATTTCTATTAATTATTTGAAAACAATCTTAAAAACTTACTAATATATATTCTATTATCTGTAAACTCATAACTGAAATTTTTATACTTTCTTTTATCTGCTTTAAGCCCATTTATTTTATTACCAAATTCTTCGTCTTCAGAGAAAATTTTCATTTCTCCATCTTTCTTTGTCATAGAGAATTCATAAAAATAATCTTTACCCACTGCTGCATTTAAATACAATCCAACTTTATCACCAGATACATTTTCTGAATAAACTTGATGTAAGAAAACCTTTATTGGAAAACTTTTCATAACAGGCTTGTCAAAAACTGAAACTAAAACAGCATTTTCATCATAAGAAATCATTCCTTTTTCTTGAGATTTTTTGGCGTTAAAAGAAATAAGTTTTAAACCTGAAATCACAATTGAATTTTCCAATTCCGATGGAACTTTTTTAAATTCTGCTTTATCAAGATAAACACTTCTAGCTTTATCAGCAGTTTTTTTATCGGACCAAATATACAATGCTTCTAAGAAATTACATGTTAACAAATCTGCAGAGGTTAAACTTTCCTCAGAAATAATTTTCTCAGTTGCCATATTCATTACTCCTTTATCTATTGGGTAATTAAATTTCGCAGAAAGATTCATTTTTGTTTTTTCTGATTCTTGATCATATAGAACCGTCCCGTATGCATCGATTGAAACATCTCCTAAATCTAATCCTAAATTTACTTTTCCGATCCCTTTGAGAGAACATTTTTTAGTATTAAGTGAAATAAAGTTTGCTTTGAAGCTTGTGTCTATAAAAAATTGTTCAGGTGCAATTTGAAACTCTGAACTATCTCGATTGAATCGAAGTACACCATTAGAGGTTATTACAACAGGATCTGAAATTTTCACTACAGGAGATAAAAATGTTGGATACATCTTAATACTATCTAACGAAGGAGAATCTCGCCATAAAATACCCGCTGAAATAGGTTGGTCTGATGAAGTTTTCATATTTTCCACCACTGGTATCTGAATATTTTTAGGATTTATTTCTGACTCAAATGCCATCCAGCTTCTTGAGAAATTTGAACAATCATGTTTTATTCGAGTAGACCCTTTAAAAGTCAACCAACGCGTTGGTGATGAAATTTTAAAAGCACCAAAATATTCAAACTCTTTACTGAACTTAAAGGTGTCTTTTTCATTAATTTTTCCGTAACCAAGCGTATGTAAATTTGAATCCACATAAATATTATCCACAGTAATCATTGTCTTTACACTGTCTGCGTCGTAATAAGGATAAATTCCACGTGAGGAGAAATTCTTTCTAGAAGAAATCACTGTATTTGCATTGTAAAATGTATGGTATTTTGTTATTCTATTTGCTATTATTCTACTGTTATTCAACGGATCCATTTTTGCTTTTTTATGGATCACAACTCTACCACTATCTGGATAAACACGAGCATCTGCAACATCTATGTATTTTGTATCGTTACAAAAAAACACGTTTTGAGTTAAATCCAATTCCGCTTTTGCAGTTCTAAATTGCAAAGAGTCTTGTTTATGATTTGTAGAAAATACATTTGAAACTAGATTTTCATTATTGGATTTGTACAAATCTTTATCGTAAGTCGCAAACAATACTTTTTCTTTTTGCATCATCCAATCAAACTTATCAGTTGTTGTACTGTATTGATTAACAGGTAAGTCAACCACAGATTCACCGTTGTTAGATTTAAAATTACCAACATGCTCCTTGAACGAAATGTGCGATTTAATATTGTCTGTCGCTAATGAAAAACGTTCTTCTTTCTCATCCTCCCCTGCCAATTTATTTTGTATTTTAAAGATAGAAGTATCTGCATCCATGTCCCATCTGGTAAATTTAAATAAAGAGGAACCAACTAAAGCATTTTTCAAATTCATAGTACCATTTCCAGTCATACCGTTTGGACGAATCAATGCAATTCCATCTAATTTTGCTTCATCGTTAAAAAAAGAAAGAGGAACATCTGTTGAATAAGCCTTTAACAATTTGTTTTTAGGCAAATAACATATGTATGCTTTTTTAGATACAACATCAGGAAATAATACTCCTACCTCTGCTGGCTTATTGTCAAAAACCGCATAACCTATGGTTGAATCAGGAAGGAACGTAAAAGCTTTAGAAATTGATGAAGAATTGATAAAATCAATCTTTCCAGACCCTTGTAATCCATTGTTAGAAAGTACAATTTTATTCTCATATTTCGCACCAGTACCATAAAAATCATAACCTCCTTTTGGTGCTTCTTGCGTAAATCCGAAAGAATAATCTGGCATGATTCTGAGTTCTTGCTTGATGATTGGAAAGATTCCAGCAGAATTTAATTCACCTTTCAAGCGAAAAGCACTTTCTTTAAAATTGTCTAAGCTATCCATTGCAAATGGGTAAACATCAAAAAAGAAACGAGCACTATCATAAGCACCACGATGAAGTGATTTTTGAGCGTAATAAACTTTTACAGTATTGAATACATCCAACTTAGGAAAATCTGTAATCGTCTTAGACTTACCAGATCGATTACTCGGTGAATCTACTAATATTTCGCCTTGAATTCCTGACACAGCACTTCCCATCGGAATTGGACGAGTACCATCTTTTTCTGTCAATGGTGAAACTCTAAATAAACTTGACTCAGTTTTATTCAGCTTAACCTTGTTATCTGCGTAAATATATTGTGCGTCCAATGTATTGATTTCCATTTTCCCTGTGTTCATCCAACCGTTAAACAAAAAGTTACGATCTTTCTGTACAATCACTTTTGATCCCTTAGGAAAAGCAACAATGTTCTGAGGTTCAGACAATGAAACTTGATCTACAGCTTCCAAAGCAATCTCCAAAGAATTTAAATCAAGGACTCCAAAATTTGGTAAATTTCTTCGGATTTCATTTTCTTTTTGGTATTCTGCTTGTACTCTGCTTAAAGTGGCATCTTTTTCAATTTCTTCTTCTTTAAAATTTTCAATTTTTTTAGGACGCATATCGGAGATAAACTGAAGATTGTCGTAATCAATTTGATTGGAACGAGCATCTACAAAATTGAATAACTTTTGATTCACTGTAATTTTTTTTGCATCTCCGTCGTAATTAATAAATCCAAGTGAATTAAGTTCGAGGATAGTCATTTTAGCTTGTTCAATAGTTTTGTTTAAAGCAGATGCCAATTTGCCTTCTGAAAGCACCGATTCTCCACTTTGTTTACTAAACTCGGCAATCGCAACTAAGGGATGAACTTTTTCCATAGCTTGTAACCGTTCATATAATCGCGCATCAAATAAATTTTTTGATTCAAATCGAGCAATTCGTTGTTCCTGACTGATACCAAAATCATAAGTTAACAACAAATTTTCAACACCTTTTTTCCATAAAATTTTAGGAACAAACATATCCAAAGCATGGTATGAACTTGAAAATGGCGCTGAAGATGTTCCTACTTTTCCTCTTGCAAATTCAAGTGCTTTTTGATCAAAATTATAAATGATATCTAGTCCAGGATGTGTTATTGAATCTGATTTACCTATAAAAATTGCGACATGACTGTTAGGCGAAATAATCTTCTTTGGATCAACAGTAACCAACTGAGAATGTAACCTTACAAATGGTTTAAAATTATAATAAATAGTTAAAATTGCTGGTTCTTTGACTGTACCTACTCCAACAAAACTTGCACCTTGCATTGAAAATCCACCTTCATAATCAACTTCCTCTTTAATGTTTTTTATTTTTAAGCGTTTATCGTAAGACAATAAGTATGGAAATGTCCTATCCACTTCTCGAGTAACTATAAATGCACGATCTGTTAATTTACCTAAAATTGGTTTCGTAAAATAAGGGGTCGTATAAAGTACAGTGTCACAATTAAAGTTAGATGTTTTCATAGAAACATCATAATTGTATAAATTCGCAAAATTGGTAGTTTTATCCAGTCCAACTTTTTCCCAAGTCAAAACACCTCCCTTACCTTCATACTTTTTTAAAAATGGATCGTATACTCCTGTAGAACCATCGATAACAATACTGTCATGATACGGTTTTTTACGATTTGTTTCACTGTTTGAATTTTTCACCAAACAAATCAGTTTCCCATCTTTAAATTTCATGATTGGTTTGTTGGTTACATCAAAAGAAGCACTTCCTCCAATATAATACCAAGCGTGATTGGGTGAATCTGCTATTATACTTTTTGAAAAGAAATCAGCAGAAAGTTCTATAAAATCTTTAAATCGATTGATGTTTTTTGAATTTAATAATTGATCAACAGAGGAATGCCAAGCCTTATAACTCGAAGAGGAATGACCAAACTCTACGATAGAATAAACTGAAAAAACATAATTATACATTTCTGTATACGGTTTCAACTTTTTAGATTCCATCAAATTACAAGTTTCTACCATTCGCTTAAAATAGTCTTCTGGAAACTCTGTGGTCTCAAGTAATTTAAGTTTTAATTCTTTTTTTATAAAGTTTTTCGGGTCGGAATTACTCAAATCACTTAATGCTTCTGAAAATTCTTTAATAAACTTTTCCCTGTCTACGGTATAGCTTTGTGAAAACAAAGAATTACTAAAGAAAAGAAGACAAAAAATTAAAAATAAATGTGAGGATTTCATCGTATAAAAATTAAGTTAATTCAATTTTTCTATTTGAATATTCTTTAAATAACAACTTTATTAGCATTAAAAACAACCATACTGTTTGATTGTATGATTTTTAATAACAGTCTTTTATTTTTGAGCAGTGTTAATTTAATTATTTTTTTTGAATTTTAAAGCTGCCCAAGTTTCTTTTATGTAAATCGAATCATAAACAAATCCTAAATCTTCTGTAATTTTTTTTAATTCATCGACATCTGATTCAAAGAAACCGCTTATTATTAATACTCCATTACGAGCCAATAAGTTGTGATAACTTTCAAAGTGACGCTTCAAAACATTTTTATTGATATTTGCGAGAATAACTTCGAATTCTTCTTCTTTTACCCCATCAATATCTGCCATAATCGAACGAATTGAATTACATCCGTTGCGATGGGCATTTTCAATCGTGTTCTCAACTGACCACGACTCAATGTCTACTGCTAAAATCTCTGAAACACCTATTTTCTCAGCTACAATTGCCAAAACTCCTGTTCCAGTACCCATATCTAAAAGCTTTGTAGGAATAACTTCCAACTCTAATAAGGCTTTCACCATCATCCAAGTTGTTTGGTGATGACCTGTACCAAAGGACATCTGAGGTTGGATTATAATTGATAATCCACGTGCTAATTCAGGAGAATGAAACGGTGCTAGAATCGACACTTTATCTTCAACAAATACAGGTTCAAAATCAGATTCCCAAACTTCGTTCCAGTTTTTAAATGGTAAAATATCCACTGAATAGCTGGATTTAACACCTTCTAATTCATCGACCAATAATGTTTGAGCAATTATTTGATCTGGCACACCAATAGAGGCATTTCCATATGCTTCTACACCATCCTCTGTCGTCACAAAACTATCAAATCCTAATTCAGCTAGTTGTGCCACGAGAATATCAGTCCAAGGCTCTGTTGGACTAATTTTAACTTTTAATTCTATTCGCTGCATTTATATTGCATTTACAATGGCAGAGAAATCTTGAGAAACAAGAGACGCACCACCAATTAAACCTCCATCTACATTTTGACAAGTAAACAATTCTTTTGCATTCGAAGCATTACAACTTCCACCATATAAAATACTTACTTCATTTGCAGATACATTTGAATAGTTGGTTGCAATCAGTGCACGTATACTTTTATGCATTTGTTCAGCTTGTTCAGAAGATGCCGTCACCCCTGTACCGATCGCCCAAATCGGTTCATATGCAACTATGATTGATTTTAACTGTTCTTCCGTCAAATGAAATAAACTTTCTTTTAACTGCTGCTCAACAAAATGAACTTCTTCGCCTATTTCTCTCACCTCCAATGGTTCACCACAACAAAAAACAACAGTTAGACCTTTGCTTATTGCTGCATCTACTTTTTCTTTTATAAATTCGTTTGATTCGTTAAAAATTTGTCTTCGCTCTGAATGACCAATTAATACGTGTGTTACAGCAATATTCTTCAATTGCTCTATAGAAACTTCACCAGTGAAAGCTCCTTTATCTTTTGGATGAAAATTTTGGGCGCCTACATTTAAATTTGGGAATCTATTTTTTATTTCTGATAAATAAATAAACGGTGGAAAAACAAGTAGTGAGACATTCGATTGTATCGAACCTACAAACTCTGACAAACCAAGGGCCTCGGAATGATTTAAATTCATTTTCCAATTACCAGCAACATATTTTTTTCTCATAAATAATTTATTTAAATACATATTTTTTAAGCCAATTTACTGAAGGAAAAGAACGCCATGGAAACTTTTCTTTCACAATTCCACTTTCAACAACCATTAAAGAAGGATTTGAACGAGCAATTGCCTTTAATTCAGTCGCATCATTTGAAAATGCCGCAACATGAAAATTATTGCTATTTCTCCAAAGATTAATTTCTTCTCTATTTGCATTACAAATAAGGACAAATGGAATTTTTTTCATTGCACACATAGTTTTGATACTTCTAAGTTTTTCTAAGTGTTTTGATTTAAACTCGCTTAACTCTTTAGAAAAAACAATAAATATCCTTGGTGCTTTTAAAATGTAATCCCTTAGAGAAATTTCATTCAAGGAAGGATCCAAAATTTGTGACTTTTTTACAAACTCATACGTTGAAGTATCTGAATAATTATCTTTATAATCATCCAAAGTAACTTCATATATTTGTTCACCACCCTTCTCTCTAACAATTATCCCTGGGATTTTTTGATGTAACAATTTATCTTGTATTAATTTCAATTTCTTTTCCTCTTTTCCAATTTCAGAAAAGTTTACCATTGGATTAAATTGATTGGATATGGAAGGCAAACGTGTTTGAATAATTTCTTTATTAATCATTGTATCGTACTTCCAAACTTTTGTTTTCTCCCAAATTTTTGAGTCTAAATAAACTTTACTTGAAGCATCAAATTCTCTCTTCTCACCTGTTTTCAGATTTGAATAAACCAACAAATTTTGATACTTACCCTCAATACCGTCATTCATTTTTAGTTTTAAGTTACTACCTTCAGCATAAGGCCTGTAATCTTTCAATGGTTCATAAGCAAGAACGTACCATACAAAAACCAAGCATACTAAAGTGACCACCGCTGAGATAGACCAATAATTTGAAAAATAGACTCCACCCGCACGAATCAACCATAACGAAAATAAAATAACGAATAAGCCAA